>CAZXGW010000109.1:0-5397 GCA_964640355.1 uncultured Enterobacteriaceae bacterium | reverse complement strand
ACCGGTTGTAGCTGCCGTCTTTTTTCACTTTTCAACCTTTAACTTTTCACTCCCCTTCGGGTTACGGTGCCAGCGCGCCGAGGCACAGGGACATCAATGTGCCGGGCACCAGGCCGAGGACGAGCAGGGCCAGGCCGTTGACGCTCAGGGCGAACCGCATCTGGCGCGAGGCCTTGATCGCCGTCATCGCCTCGGGCCTGTCAAAAAACATGAGCTTGACGATCCGCAGGTAATAATACGCGCCGATGATCGCAAACACGACGGCCACGGCCGCAAGCCAGACGTGACCTGCGGCCACGATTTCTTTCAGGACAAACCACTTTGCCCAGAACCCCAGGAAGGGCGGCACGCCGGTCAGGGAAAACATCAGGATCAGCATGATGAAGGCGAACCAGGCGCTACGCTCAGACAGTCCCCTGAAATCATCGAGGTTGTCAGATTCGAATCCCCGCCGGCTGAGCAGGATTACCATCCCGAAAGCGCCCAGGCTCATCAGCGCATAGGTGATGACGTAAAACATCGCGGCCGCGAAACCCTGCCCCGTACCGGCGACGAGGCCGAGCAGCAGGAAACCGACGTGGGCGATGGTGGAATAGGCCAGCATGCGCTTGATATTGCTTTGGGCGATGGCGATGATATTGCCTGCCGCCATGGACAATACGGCGAGGATGATCAGCATGGCCTGCCAGTCGGAAAGCAGGGAATACATGCCGTCCACCAGCAACCGCATGGCCATGGCGAACGCCGCGAGCTTGGGTGCGCTCGCGATAAACAGGGTCACGGACGTCGGGGCACCGTGATAGACATCCGGGATCCACATGTGGAATGGCACCGCGCCCAGCTTGAACGCGATGCCGACGACGATGAACACCAGCCCGAAGACAAGCAGCTCGGTCTGCCCGTCAAACCGGCTGATCCTGGCCGTCAGGGCATCCAGTTCGAGCGTCCCCGTCAGGCCGTACAGGATGGAAATGCCGTAGAGCAGCATGCCGGAGGCCAGCGCACCCAGCACGAAATACTTCATGGCGGCCTCGGACGCCGCCTGCGAATCACGGTGCATGGCCACCATCGCGTAAAGCGACAGCGAGAGCAGTTCGAGGCCGAGGAAGATGGTCAGGAGACTGTAGGCGGATACCATGACCATCATCCCGAGCACGGCAAACAGGCCGAGCACGAAATATTCCCCCTTCATCCACTCGTTTTCCTTCAGGTAATCGCGGGAATACAGGAAAACCAGGAAGGTGATCACGCAGATGAAGATCTTCAGCAATGCGCTCATCGGGTCGCTGATGAAGGAATTGCCGAAGGCAAGCACCGTCCCGCCGTCGAACTGGTAGATGACCAGTGCCGCCGTCGCCGCCAGCGACGCCTGCGCAAGGCGATAGGTCAATTCCCGGGCCGTGTCCCGGCTGAAGGTATCGATCACCAGCACGGCGCAGGCCAGGGCAAGCAGCAGGATCTCGGGGGCCAGCACGCGGATATCGTTCATCATCACAGCGGCACCTTGGATTGCAGGGCGTGCTCGAACAGGTGTTGGAGCGTCGGGTGCATGACCTCGAACAGCGGTGCCGGCCAGACTCCGAATACGAGCACGGCCGCCGCGAGCAGGGCGAGGATCAGGGTTTCCCTGAAACCGATGTCCCGGAGCTCCGCGACGTTTTCATTGGCGATGTCCCCGAAGATCACCCGCTTGTAGAGCCACAGCGTGTACGCCGCGCCCAGCACGAGGATGGTGGCGGCCGCGAAGGCAATCCAGAAATTCGCCTGGTAACTGCTAAGAATCACCAGGAATTCCCCTACGAACCCCGAGGTGCCGGGCAAACCCGAATTCGCCATGGCGAAGAGCATCATGAACGCGGCGAAAATCGGCATGGTGTTCACCACGCCGCCGTAATCCCTGATCTCGCGGCTGTGCATCCGGTCGTACATGACGCCGACACACAGGAACAGGGCGCCGGAGATGAAGCCGTGCGAGACCATCTGCATCATGCCGCCTTCCAGGCCCATCACCGCGCCGCTCATGCTGCCCGTGGCCGTATAAATGCCGAAACCGGTGAAAAACCCCAGGGTGGCGAATCCCATGTGGGAAATCGAGGAATAGGCGATCAGCTTTTTCATGTCCTGCTGCACCAGGGCCACGAAGCCGATGTATACGATCGCGATCAGCGAGAGCCCGATCATCAGCTCGGCGAAGGCCTGGCTCGCATCCGGGGTAATGGGCAGGCTGAATCGGAGAAAACCGTACCCACCCATCTTCAACAGGATGGCGGCGAGGATGACGGAGCCGCCGGTGGGCGCTTCGACGTGGGCGTCCGGCAGCCAGGTATGCACCGGCCACATGGGCACCTTCACGGCAAAGGCCAGCAGGAAGGCGATGAAGATCAGCTTTTGCGCCGTCAGCCCGATCGGCAGCTCGTGCAGTTCCAGGATGCTGAAACTGTTCGCCTGGAAATACAGGTACAGGATCGCCACCAGCATGAAGACCGATCCCAGGAAGGTGTAGAGAAAAAACTTTATGGTGGCGTAGACGCGCCGGGGGCCGCCCCAGACGCCGATGATCAAAAACATCGGGACCAGCATCGCCTCCCAGAAAAAGTAAAACAGGATGGCGTCGAGCGCAGCGAACACGCCGTTCATGAGGCCCTCCATGATCAGGAAAGCAGCCATGTACTGGGACAGGCGCTGTTCTATCACTTCCCAGCCCGCCAGCACCACGAGCAGCGTGGTAAACGTGGTGAGGATGATCAACGGCACCGAAATGCCGTCCACACCGAGGTGGTAGTTGATATGAAACGCGCTGATCCAGGGCGTGAATTCCTGGAACTGCATTTCGTGCGTGCCGGTGTCGAAGCCGACATACAGCAGCGCGGACAGCAGGAACGTGATGAAGGATACGCCGAGCGAGAGGTACTTGACCGTCATCTCCTGCCGATCGCCGGCATAAAGCACCCAGATACCGCCGAGGACGGGGGCCCAGATGAGAAGGCTCAGCAGGGGGAATTCGGTCGCCATCCCGCTAACCGGCCCGCAGTATTCCGTGCGCGAACATGGCCAGCAGGATCAGCAGGCCGATGATCATCGTGAAGGCATAGTGATACAGGTAACCCGACTGGATATGGCGGATTACCCCGGAAAACCATCTCACGGCCAGCGCCGAACCGTTGACAAAGAAACCGTCGATCACCCTGACGTCGCCCTGCTGCCAGAGCAACCTGCCGATGCCGCGCGTCCCGCCCGCGAACACGGCCTGGTTGAAATCGTCGAATCCGTACTTGTTGACCAGCAACCGGTACAGGGGCCGCAGCGAGGCGGCAATGCGTTCCGGCAGGCCCGGGGCGCGGATGTAGAAGGTCCAGGCGAGGATGACGCCGGCAAAGGCGAGATAGACCGGCGGGTGCCCGAAGGCATGCAGGGTCAGGGCCAGGGCGCCGTGATAGTCGCGGCCGAGTTCCGCGAGCACGTCGTGGGCCGGTGACACGTAAAGGGACACGCCGAAATACCCCTCAAACAGCATCGGCCCGACCAACCAGGCGCCGATGGCCAGGGACGGAACCGACAGGATCGTCAGCGGCACCGTGACCACCGCCGGCGCTTCATGCAGGTGCTGCCAGGTCTCGTTGTCCATCCGCTCCTTCCCGTGGAAGGTCAGGAAAAACAGGCGGAAGGTGTAGAGCGCGGTCACCAGCACGCAGGAAAGGACGGCGTAGTAGGCAAAGCCGGCGCCCGGCAGCGTTGAGGCGTGCACGGCCTCGATGATCGCGTCCTTGGAGAAAAACCCCGAGGTGCCGGGAAAGCCGATCGACGTCAGGGCGCCGATGAAACAGGTCAGCCAGGTGATCGGCATGTACTTGTACAGGCCGCCCATCCGGCGCATGTCCTGTTCGTGATGCAGGACGATGATGACCGCGCCCGCGGCCAGAAACAGCAGGGCCTTGAAAAAGGCGTGCGTGACCAGGTGGAAGATGGCGGCGGCATAGGCGGAAGCCCCGAGCGCGACGCACATGTAGCCGAGCTGCGACAGCGTGGAATAGGCGATGACGCGCTTGATGTCGTTCTGTACCAGGCCGAGCAGTCCCATGAGGAAGGCGGTGGCGCCGCCGACGACGAGGATCAGGCTCAATGCCGTCTCGGAAAATTCATACAGCGGCGACATGCGCGCCACCATGAAGATTCCCGCCGTCACCATGGTCGCGGCGTGGATTAGCGCCGAGATCGGCGTCGGGCCTTCCATGGAATCCGGCAGCCAGACGTGCAGCGGCATCTGGGCCGACTTCCCCATCGCCCCGATGAACAGGCAGATGCAGATTACCGATATCACCGGCCATTCGTAACCGGCAAGCACGGACACGGTGCTCTCCGCCAGTTCCGGCGCCCGGCTGAAGACCTCCGCATAGTCGAGCGAGTTGAAATACATCAGGACGGCGGCAATCCCCAGCAGAAAACCGAAATCCCCCACCCGGTTTACCAGGAACGCCTTGAGGCTGGCGAAGATGGCCGACTCCCGCTTGTACCAGAAGCCGATCAGCAGGTACGACACCAGGCCGACCGCTTCCCAGCCGAAAAACAGCTGCAGGAAATTGTTGGCCATCACCAGCATCAGCATCGAGAAAGTGAACAGGGAAATGTAGCTGAAGAACCGCTGGTAGCCGGGGTCATCGTGCATGTAGCCGATGGTATAGATGTGGATCATCCAGGACACGAAGGTCACGACCGCCATCAGCGTGACGGACAGCTTGTCGATCAGGAAGCCGATCTCGAACCGGACATCGCCGCTGACTGCCCAGGTATAGACCGCGCCGTTGTATATCTCGCCGCCGTCGTAAAAAATATGCTTGTAGGCCAGGAGCGACAGCAGGCAGGAAATCCCCACGCCGATGATCGTGACCCAGTGCGCGCCGCTGCGGCCGATGATTTTCCCGAACAGGCCGGCGATCACCGAGGCGATGAGGGGCGCCAGGACGATCCACAGATAGACCGTTTCCATGTCCCAGGTCATGGTCATCCTTTCATCGTATCGAGTTCATCGACGTTGATGGTCTGGCGGTTGCGGAACAGCACGACGAGTATGGCGAGACCGATGGCGGATTCCGCGGCGGCGACGGTGAGGATGAAAAACACGAAAACCTGGCCTGTGATGTCGCCAAGAAAATGGGAAAAGGCGATGAAATTCATGTTGACCGAGAGCAGCATGAGCTCGATGCACATCAGGAGGATGATGACGTTCTTCCTGTTGAGGAAAATGCCGGCCACGCTGATGCAGAACAGCATGGCCGCCAGGGTCAGGACTTCGGCAAGGGCGATCATCAAGGTCTCACCTGTGAATGGTGAATGGTGAATGGTGAATGAAAAACAATGTATCTCGTATCTGAGATATCCTACTCATCACTCATCACTCAT
>CAZXGW010000108.1:0-5441 GCA_964640355.1 uncultured Enterobacteriaceae bacterium | reverse complement strand
ATAAAATTTCAGGATCAGCGGCTCTTTGACTGTCTGAATCACCCGGAGAAGATTGCCCGTGAAAGATAATTCGATACCCCCCGTCCAGGGATGGATTCTGATTATCTCCCTCATGATTTCCCCGTGGCTGTACGCCGGCGAGATTTTTACGTCGGACCATTATCGATTCCGGGCAGTGATCATTGCCGACGGGCTGCGCCACCCCTGGGGCATGGCCTTTCTCCCGGACGGGAATATCCTGGTCACGGAAAAGCCCGGGCAATTGCGACTGGTTGAGAACGGAGGGGTTAATCCCTTGCCCATCCGGGGTTTGCCGGAAATCAGGGAGATAGGCCAGGGCGGCCTGCTGGACGTCGCGCTTCACCCCCGCTTTGAACAGAACCGCTGGGTCTACCTTACCTTTGCCGGGAAGGGTGCGGACGGCTATGGCACGGAAGTCATTCGCGGCCGGCTCGACGGCATGGAATTGAAGGACATCAAAACGATTTTCACGGCGCTGCCCAAGACGGGCGGCGGCAGGCATTTTGGATCGCGCCTGTTATTTGCCCCGGACGGGACATTATTTATCACCCTCGGCGACCGCGGCGAGATGGATCTTGCGCAGGACCTCAGCCTGCATGCGGGCTCGCTGATCCGCGTCAACGAGGATGGAACGGCGCCGGAAGACAATCCGTTCCGCAACACAAAAAATGCCCGGCCGGAGAGCTACACGCTCGGTAACCGGAACATGCAGGGTATCGCGCTGCAGCCCGGCACCGGCCTGATCTGGACCCATGAACACGGACCGCAGGGCGGCGATGAAGTCAATATCATGGCGGCGGGCGCCAATTACGGCTGGCCGGTGATCACGTACGGCGTGAATTACGGTACCGGCACGAAAATCGGTGAAGGGACGCACAAGGATGGCATGGTGCAGCCGGTGCACGTCTGGGTGCCCTCCATCGCGCCCTCGGGCATGGTATTTTACACCGGCGATGTGTTTCCCGAGTGGAAGGGGGACCTGTTTGTCGGTTCGCTGAAATTCGGGGAACTGGTCAGGCTTGACATCCGGGAAACTGAAGTCGTCGGGGAAGAGCGGTTGATTAACGGCAGGCTCGGCCGTATCCGTGACGTGCGCCAGGGCCCCGATGGCGCATTGTATTTGTTGACGGATGAACGCAACGGTAAGCTGTTGCGACTGGAAAAGGCGGACTAGGTACATGCGCCCGCCTGCCAATGCGCCTGAGAAAAAATTGAGGATCAATAGGCAGAAAGAACAATTTTTTTACTTTCAACTTCATGTTTTTTGCAGGCACCTACTTCTTGCAGCCGATTCACAGTAACATGGCACCCACCAGGTATTCCCCCTGGCCATGTCCTGCCGATTTGCCAACTGCATTTTTTTCGCACATCATGTTAAAAATGACGTTACGGATGCAGAATCATATCGCTCGCATTATTGGCGAGTTCACCGGTTAGACACGGTCCCGCCATAAAATCACGAACCGGATACTGCATGATCCCCGTGCCGGGGTTTGTCTTGTGCAGTCAAAATGGCAAGTCCGGGAGGTAATCCAATGAGCAGAGATAGAGATATTAGGCAAGCAGACAACTCACCACTCCGATCCCTGTTAATCGCGGCTGCTGCGGCCGCCTGCCTGGCCCTGCCTGCCTGCAGCGAACCTGATACGGGTGTCAGCGCCGGTACGCCGCCGGCGGCTGCAGAACCGGCAACCGGTATATCGACGAGCCCGGTATCCGGTCCCGCCATGGAACCGGCAATTGCCGTGCCTGCAAACCCGGTCTCTGAACCCGCCACTGAACCTGTAGCTGAGAACAGCGGGGCGGAACTGGTCATTGCCGCTGCGGAGGAGGCGGGTGCCGGCGAGCCATCCGCAGCAAGCGCACCGATTGATGGCGGGCAAATCTACAACACCTACTGTGCGGTATGTCATAAGGCCGGACTCAATGCCGCGCCCAAGTATGGCGACAAGATATTGTGGGGCAGGGTGGTCAAAAAGGGCCGGGAGACGGTGTATGCGAACGCAATCAACGGCCTGCGCGGCATGCCGCCACGGGGTGGCATTTCCGGACTCAGCGACGAGGAAGTCAAGGCGGCCACTGATTACATTGTCGGCCGCAGCGGCGGTTGGGGTGACGCCAACTAGAAACTCCTCCCGTTACGCAGGCGAGGCAAGGTTGGTGTTCCAGGCCTGACGGGGTTGTACGCTATCTCCCGCGGCCGGGAAATGGCGGTCTGAAGTGAGAAGGGATGAACAATGCCATCTTCACCTTGGTGTTAATATGTGATGCATGTACCAAGCCGGTCCGGTCGTCATCACATGCTGTTACCTGTTGCTGCTCCAGGCATGCAGCCCCCTGACTGCTGTCGGGATCGCGGGGTCCATCATCAACCGGACAGCCGATTACGGCGATACGCAGGCGGTGTTGCACAGGACAAGGCCGTCCTCCGATTCAGACGAGATCGCCACAGCCAACCTGAATCTCGGCATTGAGTACCTGCGCCGGGGGGAATATGACAAGGCCCTGGACAGGCTGAACCGGGCGAAGCAGGCGGCGCCAAACCATGCCCACGTCCATGATGCCCTTGCCGTTTTGCACCAGTATATGGGACAGCCGGAAGAGGCGGAAATCTATTTTAAAAAGGCCCTGCAGCTGGGGAAGCGGGATTCAAATACACTCAACAACTACGGCCAGTTTCTTTGCAGCCTGAACAGAGAACCGGAAGCCGAGAAATATTTCCTGGAAGCCGTGGCCGATCCGCTCTATGCGACGCCTGAAATAACCTATTCCAACCTCGGTACCTGCGCCTACAGGGCCGGCCGTGTGGATGCGGCGGCCGGTTACTTTGAAAAGGCCCTGTCCATAAATCCCGGCCTTCCTTCCGCCCTCATCCAGATGTCTGAAATCAGTCACGCGGCAGGAGATTATCCTGCCGCCCGTAATTACCTTAACCGCTATCTGGAACAGGCAGGCCATACACCCCGGAGCCTTTGGCTGGGCATCCGCATCGAAAATGAACTGGGGAATAGAAACGCGGTCTCGAGCTACGCCCTTTTGCTGCGCAATAAATACCCGGAATCCAGCGAGGCGCAACTGCTGGAGGCATCACGTATAAAATGATTCACGATCATGGCGGTGGACTGCTGAACATGACAGACGGGTCCGCCGATAATCGGTGCACTACCGGTCTTCAATGACGCTGAGTTCGCCATCCGTTTGGCGTAATCTCAGTGACACGGCGCGGGCCAGCCGCGCGAACACGCGTGCGCCCAGGATCGCGTTGGCGCGGGCATGGCTGTCGAACTCGTGTCTGGACAGAACATAGAGTTCTGAATCCACCTTTGCCTCGGCATCGGCGGAGCGGGTGCCCCGATCGAGGAAGGCCATTTCGCCGAAAAAATCACCCCGCCCGAATGTCGCCAGGTGATGACGCTTCCCGCCCGGGAGCGGCAGCAGAACGCTCACAACGCCAGAACAGATCATGAAAATCTCGTCACCCTGGTCGCCGCGGTTGAATACCTTCTGTCCGGCGGAAACCTTCCGGCTGTGCACGCACTTTTCCAGCTCCCGGATGGCGGCTTTATCCATGTCGCGCAGCAGTTCGATTTCGTGCAGCTCCAGCGGACGCTGTTCCTGGCCGCCGGCCCAGCCCGCGAACTCCAGAATGCGGTTTTCCATCCATTCGAGCGCTTCGTCCCGGATCTCGAAGACGCGGATACCACCCTTGCTATCGCCCACCAGCCTGACCTGGGAGAGATAACGGTGGATATCCTGGCGCCGCGGCAGGCTCGAAGGCATGCCGCAGAACAAGAGGCCGCCGCCGCGTTCCGCCAGCCGGTTATGCATCTGCCGGAACAGGTTGGCCGCCGTATAGTCCATCGATTGTACCCGGCGCATATCCAGCAGCAGCCAGCGGCGCGTGCGCAGGTCGGGCTCCACCTCCGTGAAAAGCTGATCGGTGGTGCCGAAAAACAGATTGCCCTGCAGATCGAAGACCGCCGCCTGATCGCCGTATTCGGAGAGGATCGAGCGCTCGGCTTCAAGCCGGCGGGTTTTCGAGGAGACTTCTTTCAGGGTCGCGCGCCGGCGCAGCACGGAGCCGCGGATCTGGTCGCGGATGAAAAGCAGGATGGCCAGTCCCACCCCCGTCGCCGAAGCCGCGATCAGGCCCACCGTTTCCGCAACGATGACGACCGCGGCGATCACCGCGAAATCGAAGCGTGTGTCTGCGTGCCGGAGCAATTTGAACGCGGACCAGTCGAACATGCGAAATGCCACCACCAGCAGGATCCCGGCCAGGGCGCCTATGGGTATCCAGGCGATGAGCGGCCCCAGGACGAGAATCGCAAGCACGACGAATACGCCTTCGAGCGATCCGGATCGGCTGGTGGCGCCGCCGCTCGTGATATTGACGAGTGTCGGCCCCATCGTGCCGGCGCCCGGCATGCCGCCGGCCGTGAAAGCAGCGAGGTTGCCGATGCCCTGGCCAAACAGTTCCCGGTTGGAATTGTGCCGGCCCCGGGTCAGGGCATCGAGAACGACGCAGGTTTTCAGCGTATCGATGGACAACAATGCCGAGAGCGCAAGGGCGGAATAGAAAACCAGGCGCAGATCCTCCGCCTGGACTTGCAGCAGGGCCTGGAATTGCGCCCCCATCGATTGCAAGAGGGAACCGGACAGGCGGATCGGTCCAATCACCAGCGGATTGTTTTCCACGACCAGGAGGGCCGGGTTGAACAGACCGTACACAAGGTAGGCGATAATACCGGCCAGGAGACCCAGGATGGCCGCCGGCACCTTTCGGGTCAAACGCGGCGTGCACACCATGACGGTGATCGTCGCCACGCCGACGACGATCCCGGGCCATTGCCACAGGGCCGGCGTCACCAGTCCGTGCCAAACGTCCGTCCCCTTGGGCAGGCCGAGGAGTTTGGGCAACTGGCCGAGGGCGATGATCAACCCTACCCCCGACAGGTAACCGCTGACCACGGGATAGGGGATGTACTTGATGAAGCGTCCGCCTTTGACCAGGCCGTAAATCACTTGCAGGGAGGCGGAAAGCAGGGCGGTCAATGCCAGCAGTCCGGGAATCCGGCTGGTTTCGACGCCACTGACGGCCAATCCCGACGCGAGTCCCGCCAGGATGGCCGCTGCCGGGGCACAGGGGGCGGTAATCAGCGCCGGCGTGCCCCCGAAGATCGGCGCGATGAGGCCAAGGGCGGCGGCACCCAGCATGCCAAACAGGGCGCCCTGGCCGGCCAGGGCAGGGTCGATGGCGGAAAAAACGAGTACGCCAAAAGCAATGGACGAGGGCAGCGCCACCAGCATGGCGGCCAGCCCGCCCCAGAGTTCGCCGGTCCTGATGGGGAATTTTTTTGTCAAGCCGGCTGAAAGATCCATGGAGGCATTTTAACGCCTTCTCCATCCGCTGGCGCCGG
>CAZXGW010000107.1:0-5460 GCA_964640355.1 uncultured Enterobacteriaceae bacterium | reverse complement strand
GACGGGGATCCATGCCCACACGGCCAGGCCCAGGCAAATCCAGATCAGTTCGCGGATACGCCTTATGATCGACAACGCCACGCCGAGCGAGGGATTTCCGGTCACCGCCGCGCCCGTCAGGAGAAAGATCCCCTCCTGCGCGCCGATGCTGGCCGGGATAAAGAACGTGCCGGTCCGAACGAGCTGCGCCATCGCCTCGATGATCCAGCAGTCCGTGAAACTCGCCGGGATGCCGAGGAGTCTTAAAATCACCCAGATCTCGACAACGCCCAGCAACCAGTTACCGATCGCCAGCGCCAGTGCTGCCCCGAAACCGGCATGGCTCCCCGAGTAGAACCCCGCCAGATGCGCGTCGACGTCATTGATAATGCGGAGAACGTTATCCATCCTGGGCAGGAATTTCCTGGAAGTCGCCCATACCCCCGCCAGTGAAGTGATTTGAAATCTCTGCACGAGGTAAAACAGCACGGTGCCCGCCGCGATCAGCACGAGGCCCGTGCCCGCCGTCAGCTTGTAGGCATCGGTAAACAGCGGTGATGCCAGGAGCAACAGGAAACCGGCGGCAAGAAACAGCACGAGCCCCAGCATGTTCACGGTCCGGGCAATGATCAGGGAGGCGCCGGTTTCACGGTAACTGATGCGGTAGCGGCTCTTGAGAATGACCGCCTTGACCGGCTCTCCACCCATGGAGGCGGAGGGAATGATATTGTTGAACGCCTCGCCGGCGAGTCTCACCAGGTAGAGGCGATACAGCCAGCGCCATTTTCCACCGGGGTGGAGTGTTTTGAAGGCCAACTGCCAGCTTGCCACGTCGCAAAAAAACGCCGCCGCATAGACAGCAAGGACGGCGGTAAGGCCAAGCCAGCCGAGCTCGATCGTCCAGTAGATGACTTCATCAAGATTGACGCTCTTTAAAACAAGCCAGAGCAGGGCAAGACCGGCAACCGCGAACGCGATCTTTGCGGGACTCAGCCGGACGCGACCTTCAGTCCGGGCGGGGTTTTGCATTAAAATATCCCGTTTTACAGGGGCGCTGTGCGCATGGAGGCGCCAATCGGAGTTTCCCGTACCTTTCACACACGGAACTTATCCGCGCCCTCGTAAAAACGGGCCAGCCAGTAGGCCTGGGCGCCTGCTGCGGCAAGCGGCAGCAACACCCAGGTGGCGCCGGACAGCGCGAACACGAACAGGATAAAACAGAAATCCGCGCGCATCAGTTCACGGAACACATAGATGAGATTTTCCTTCCAGCCCGAGGGCGGACGGGGATCTGCCGGGGTCCGGCCGTCTCCGTTCCTGATATCCGACACCAGGCAGATCAGGTAATTGATCGTCGCCCCCGTCGCCGCCGCCACGCCCAGCCACAGCCAGATGCTGTTTTCCCTCATCGCGTACGCACCGTAACCGAGTGCAACGAACAGGACCGCATGAACCAGCCAGTCGGAAAAGGTGTCAAAAAAATGTCCGAACCTCGTTTCCATGTCCTTGAACCGCGCGATTTCACCGTCACAATTGTCAAGCACGTAGCATGCGATGAAGAACAGTGCACCCGTCAACTGCAGGCCGTAGGCACTCCGGGTAAAACAGGCCGCGGCCAATAACCCGCATATCAAGGATGCCGCGGTGACCTGGTTCGGGGTAACGGGAGTGCGGGCGAGGAGGCCGGTGCAGGGTTCCGACAGTTGCCTGATCAGCGGAAAGAGGCGGGGGGTCGTGGCGCTCATGGGCATCGCTGGACATGACTCCCGGGATTTTTCCCCTCCTCTCCCCTTCATGGCTCAGGATAACGGGTTGCCGGCCGTCAGGATACCGTCTTCATCCGCATAGAGAAAGTGACCGGGAATAAAGGTAACGCCCGCAAACTGCACCTCCACGTCCCGACTGCCCTCGCCCCGTTTCCCGCTCTTCCGGGGCGTTGCGCCCAATGCCTTGACGCCGATATCGATACCGGCGATCACAGCGGCGTCCCGGATACAACCGGACACGATGATCCCCTGCCAGCCGTTATCGCGGGCGATCCGCGCCAGGTTGTCGCCAATCAGGGCGCAGCGCAGGGAGGCTCCGCCGTCAATCACGAGTACACGGCCTTCACCTTTCTCCTCGAGCGCGGCCCGCACCAGCGCGTTGTCTTCAAAAACACTGACCGTTGAAATGGGCCCGTGAAACGACTTCCTGCCGCCATAATCCCTGAACAGGGGCAAGGCGACCTGCACTTTGTCCGAATGGCTGTCGTATAAATCCGCCGTTGCAAAATTCATTTCCTGCCTGTTCCCCTATTCGCTTTTTTTTACTCCCCGCTGCCTGCCCGCAGGGTTGATCATGGAAAAGAAGCGGGCATTACCGTCCATGCGACCCATCGCGGTCACTGCGCTGGCGCGCTATCCACCCGCCGCCCTTGTCACCGCCGCGTAGAATTCCGGCCGGCGATCCGAAAGGACTTCGTTTCTGTCGGTAATGCTCTTGTCCCTGGCGAGGTGCGCATCGATAGCCATGACATGGAGTTCCTCCCTCTGGGCGGGCGCACGATGTATCAGCATGCCGCCCGGCGCCACGATCTGGCTCCTGCCGGTGAACCTGAGCCTCCCAAACGGCCTGTTGTCGGCCCCGAAGCGGTTCGCGGTTACGGCATAAACCTTGTTTTCCAGGCACCGCGTCAACATGACCTGCTGGCAGTAATCCAGGACGAGGTTTGACGGATGGCAGATGACATCGGCGCCCTGCAGGGCAAGCACCCGCGTCACCTCCGGAAAGACCCAGTCGAAGCACACCATGATGCCGATGTTGGTGTCGCGGAGCTTGTTGATCTGCAGCGGAACGTCCCCCTCGTCAAACCAGTCCTTCTCGGCATTGAAAAGGTGCAGCTTGCGGTAAACGTGTTCCACCCCGCCCGGCCCGATCAACAGGCCGCTGTTGAAATACCTGTCCATGCGTTTTTCGGCGAAACCGGTGACGATGTGGAATCCCCTCTCCCTGCACAACGCGATGAGGGAATCAACCGTGGATGAACGGCCGGGATCCTCGGCCAGGCTTTTCACCTCCTCCCGGCTCCTGAAGTAATAGCCCGTAAAAGCGAGTTCCGGCAGCACGATCAGATCAGCCTCTGCCACCCCAAGCGCCTTGACCACCCTGTCCAGATTATGCCTGACCTTCCCGAACAGTGGCCTGAACTGGTAATAGCCGATTTTCATGACAAGGCCACGGGCCGCCCGTTGCTAAAAATTATTTTTCCCATTCCACCCGCCCGGTAACCAGGAACCGGCTGGTTACGGCTTTTTTTTGGGTCGCTTCCAGCCCCTGACGGATTTCTGATCCGTCCGGCTGATGGCCAGCACGCCCTCCTCAACGTCCCTCGTGACTACCGATCCCGCGGCAATCGTCGCGCCCGCCCCCACCCTGACCGGGGCAATCAACTGGGTGTCGGACCCGATGAACACGTTGTCTTCAATGATCGTCTTGTGCTTGTTTGCGCCGTCATAATTGCACGTTACCGTGCCCGCGCCGATATTGACCTCCCGGCCGACATCGCTGTCACCCACGTAACTGAGGTGGTTGATCTTCGTGCCCGGCCCGATCCCGGATTTTTTAATTTCAACAAAATTGCCGACGCGCACGTTCTCATCCAGCACGGTATCGGGCCTGATCCGCGAGAAGGGGCCGATGCGGCAGCCGTTGCCGATAATGGCGTTGTCGATGACACAGTTCGGCAATATGGTCACTTCATCGCCGATGATAGTGTCCCGGATACAGCAGTTTGGGCCTATGGACACCTTTTTCCCGATCTTTATGCGCCCCTCGAACAGGACATTGATATCGATCACGATGTCCCCGCCCACTTCGAGTTCGCCCCTCAGATCGAATCGTCCCGGGTCCATAATCGTCACGCCCCTGCGCATCAACTGATGGGCCTGTACCAGCTGGTAATACCGCTCCATTTCCGCGAGCTGAACGCGATCATTTATACCCCTGATCTCGATGTTCGATTCCGGCGACACGGAACGGATGGCAACATCCTGCCGCGCCGCCAGCGCCACGATGTCAGTCAGGTAATATTCTTCCTGGGAATTCCTGTTATCCAGGGCCTCGAGCCATTGCCTGAGCGGCCCGGCCGTCACGGCCAGGATGCCGGTATTGATCTCGGTGATGGATTTTTCATCTGCGCTGGTATCCCGATCTTCTACGATGTGTGTTATTTTGCCTTCCCCGTCCCGCTTTATCCGCCCGTAACCGGAGGGATCCTCGACAACCGACGTCAACAACGCAAAACCGCTGTCCATTGCGGACGCGACGAGTTTTTTCAGCGTGGCGGCGGTGATGAGGGGGGTGTCGGCGTTGATTATCAAAACCAGGTCGTCTTCCGGTATGTGGGGCATGGCCTGCAGCACGGCATGGCCGGTACCGAACCGGTCCTTCTGTTCAACCCAGCTAACCGGCAGGCGGGCGTGCCGTTCCCTGACCGCATCGCCACCGTACCCGTATACCACCAGCATCTCCCGGTGTTTCAACCGGCTTGCCGCGGTATACACATGTTCCAGCAGGGTTTTCCCGGCGAGCTCATGCAACACCTTGGGTTTGTCCGACCGCATGCGCGTACCCTGGCCCGCGGCGAGAATCACGATGCTAAGGCTCATGACATTATGGTATACGATAAGCGGGGTTAAGGTGACTGGCGAAAGGAAAGGACTGTGGACTGAAGACTGAGTAATGAGTGCCCGGGACGGGATACGCGCTGCCCGTTTCCAGCCACGAGACACCCCTCACGCGTTCAGGATCGCCCGGTACGCTTGCGCAGCCGCTGGATGGTCTGCAACTGGGCGACGGTTTCGGCCAGCGCCGCTCGCGCCGAGGCGTAGTCAATCTTGGCCTCGCGATCATGAAACGCCCGTTCCGCTTCCTCCTTGGCCTTGAGCACGGCTGCCTCATCCAGGTCTTCGGCGCGTACCGCGGTGTCCGACAGTACCGTAACCACCTTGGGCTGCACCTCGAGCATTCCGCTCGAGACGTAAAAGGCTTCTTCAACGCCGTCCGGATGCTTGACCCGGATCTCACCGGGACCGAGCCGCGTCACCAGTGGAGTATGGCCCGGCGCGATACCGACCTCTCCCATGATGGCCGGCGCAAACACCATTTCCGCCTCGCCGGAAAATATTTCCCGCTCCGCGCTGACGATATCCACGTGTATGGTAGCTGCCATTTCGGTCTGCACTCCGGTTATAAACTCTCCGCCTTCCGGATGGCGTCCTCGATCGTGCCCACCATGTAGAAGGCCTGTTCGGGCAGGCCGTCATGCTTGCCCTCCACGATCTCCTTGAAGCCTCTGATGGTATCCTTCAATGACACATACTTGCCTTCGCTGCCGGTAAAGACCTCCGCGACAAAATAGGGCTGCGAAAGAAAACGCTGGATCTTGCGGGCGCGGGAGACTGTCAGCTTGTCTTCTTCCGATAGCTCATCCATGCCGAG
>CAZXGW010000106.1:0-5521 GCA_964640355.1 uncultured Enterobacteriaceae bacterium | reverse complement strand
CCATGATCACGGCCGTCCCGATCAGAAACAGCGTGGCCGGATCAGGCAGGCGGTTGCCGGCCCGTTCAACCCAGGCGAGAAAATTCATGCCGATCCGGTACCGCTTTCACAGGCCTGCGTAACCGGACAGAAAATTGTCCAGTCCCTCGACGTACGCCTTCCCGCTCACCAGGAAGCCCTCGTTGTGCCCGCCGGTGATCTCGAGAAACGATTTGGGTTCATTGGCCGCGGCGTACAGTTTCCTGCCGAGCGCGTAGGGCACGATATCGTCCCCGGGGCTGTGCACGAACAGGATCGGGCAGCGTACCGACCCGATCCTCGTCAGGGAGTCGTATTTGATCCGCGTGAGCCATTTGACCGGCAGAAACGGATAATAATGCCGGCCCATGTCGGCCGTGGACGTAAATCCGGATTCCAGGATCAGCGCCCGTGGAGTGTGCCTGCTCGCGAGCCAAACGGCAACGGCGCTGCCCAGGGAACGGCCGAACAGGACGATGTCTTCACCTGCCGTGTTCCTGTCCCGGACCAGGTATCGCCACGCCGCCAGGGCGTCGCTGTAGGTGCCCGCTTCCGAAGGCCTGCCCTCGCTGCGCCCGTAACCGCGATAGTCGATGATCAGCACCGAGAGTCCGAGGCCGTGAAAAATCAAGAGGCTGTCGAGGCGGTGAGAGATATTTCCGCCATTGCCGTGAAAAAACAGCAGCGTGGCGCGCGGACTCTCATGCGGCAGAAACCAGCCGTGGACCCGGACGTGATCGTCCGTGGTGATGAACACGTCTTCGTAGCGCAGGCTCACGTCCCGCGGCGTTGCTTCCAGCGCGGCGTAGGGAAAGTAGACAAACCGCGGCTGGAACAGGTAAAGGAGCAGGCACAACAGTACCCAGACAGAGAGCAGGATGAAGATCAGCGATTGCAGCATGCGCAGAAACAGTCGTGTCATCGTACCCATAGGCGGCGGTTGGCGCGGAATCTTACTGATACCGGCAATGACTACATCGCCAGGACAATCTTGCCGATCGTGCCACCCTTTTCAAGCAGGGCGTGCGCCTCAGCCGCCTCCCCGAGCGGCAGCACATGGCTTACGTGGACGGTCAGTTCTCCGCCGTCGAAACGCCTGGCGCCTTCTTCCAGAATCCAGGCCTGATGCCGCTGCGCCTGCTCGAGATCGAACATCTGGGGCGAGAGCATGACCTCGAGACTGACGCGCAGATTACGCTGCCGCGCCACCGTCCAGTCGGTCGTATTTTCCGGCGGCAACAGCGTGACCAGGTCGCCATAGAACCTGACGGCGGGGAAGGTGGCCTGGAAGGTCCCGCCGCCGACATTATCCATCGCGATGTCCACCCCTTTACCCTGGGTCCACTCCAGCACGGCCTCTACGACATCCTGTTTGCGGTAATTTATGGCGCAGTCCGCGCCGAGGGTATTCACGAACGTGATTTTTTCCTCGCTGCCGATGGTCGTGGCGACTCGCGCACCGGCCAGTTTTGCAAGCTGGATGGCGATATGCCCCACGCCGCCCGCCCCGGCATGGATCAATACCGTGTGGCCAAACCCCAGCCGGGCGCGGTCATGCAGCGCTTCCCAGGCCGTGATCAGCACGAGGGGAGCGGCGGCGGCACGAATGAAATCCAGCGATCTGGGCTTCAGCGCAAGGAAACGCTCGTCTAGCACCGTGTACTCGGCATAATTGCCGGGCCTGAGACCGAATCCGCCGTGGAAGAAATAGATCTCGTCGCCCGGTTTGACGCGCGTGACATGCTTCCCGGTGGCTTCCACAACACCGGCGCCATCGCAGCCGAGGAGAGCCGGCAATTGCGGCAAGTGGTAGTGGCCACGGCGTAACTTGGTATCCACCGGGTTGACGCCCGCCGCCTTTACCCTGACGAGAACCTCCGTGGGGCCGGTAATAGCGGGCGCAGGTATTTCCTTAAGCTCGAGGATGTCCGGATTGCCGGCCCTGGTCATGACCATCGCCTTCATTATTCACCTCCCCGCACGCCAGTACTGACCTGCTCGCCATCGTTCGGCCAGTGCGCGCCGGTGCTGCCTACTGCACCCCGCTTTATCCACTTTCCCGGGGCAGGAAAAACATATGCCTAACCCTGCTGATCCAGCCAGGCTTCCGCATCCAGCGCCGCCATGCAGCCGCTGCCGGCAGAGGTCACCGCCTGGCGGTACACGTGATCGGCGACGTCGCCTGCGGCAAACACCCCCGGCACACTGGTGGCTGTGGTCTGGCCATCAAGACCGCTTTTGACAATGATATACCCGTTGTTCATTGCAAGCTGGCCTTCGAACAGACCGGTATTGGGCGTGTGGCCGATGGCGATGAAAACCCCGCTGACCGGAAGCTGCCGGGTGCGGCCGGTTCCGACATTTTTTATCGTGATACCCGTTACACCGCTGCCGTCGCCCAACACTTCCTTAAGAACATGATCCCATGCGATCGTGATGTTTCCGGCTTTTGCCTTTTCAAACAGGCGGTCGGCCAGTATCTTTTCGCCCCGGAACCGGTTGCGGCGATGGATCACGGTGACATGGGCGGCGATATTGGACAGAAACAGGGCTTCTTCGATGGCGGTATTGCCGCCACCCACCACGGCGACGTTCTTGCCGCGATGGAAGAAGCCGTCGCAGGTCGCGCAGGCAGAAACACCGCGGCCCTTGTACGCTTCTTCCGAGGGCAAGCCGAGGTACTTTGCGGATGCCCCGGTGGCGATGATCAGGGCATCGCAGGTGTAACGCGCGGCCTCGCCCGCGAGGCGGAACGGCCGCTGCCCGAGGTCGGCCGACTGGATGTGATCGTTAATCACCACAGTCCCGAACCGCTGCACATGCCTCAACATTCGCGTCATGAGATCGGGACCCTGTAGCCCCTCGATATCCCCCGGCCAGTTATCAACATCGGTGGTGGTCATCAGCTGGCCGCCGGGGTTGATCCCGGCGATCAGCACCGGCGAGAGATTGGCGCGGGCGGCATACAGGGCCGCGGTATAGCCGGCCGGCCCCGATCCCAGGATCAGCAGGCGGCAGTGGCGCAGGTCATTCATTCAAACGCTCGTATCAAAGGGGAAGGGCAGGGCGTGCAAAGGTGCGCTATGTTACGTTAAAGCCCCTGGCCAGGCAAAAAAGCCGGCCGGAAAAAAACTGAATTTCGCGCCAATAAGTGATAGAATTAATTCTTATTAAACATATAACTAGAATATATTTCATCTAAAACAGTTTAACTCCTGATGACCCAGGCCTCACGCAAGCGCTTGAGCGCTGAACTTCTCCCCGGCCAGCTCGCGCGCAATCTCCGGGAAGTCGGCATGATCACCCTCGTGGCGCTGGCGCTGTTTCTCGTCATTGCCCTGGTCAGCTACGATCCGGAGGACCCCGGCTGGTCGCATGCCGTCGCCACGGATTCGATAGCCAACAGCGCCGGCAAGGCGGGCGCGTGGATCGCCGATATCCTGCTCTATCTGTTTGGGTACCTCGGTTACCTGTTTCCGTTGATCCTCATATTCAGCGGCTGGCGCCTGTTCCGGTCAAGACTGCAGCCCCTGCCCCTGAGCATGGTGCGTTACAGCCTCCGCCTGGCTGGCCTGGTGCTGACCTTTGTCGGCGGTTGCGGGCTGGCGCGGCTGCATTTCATGGCGGGCGCGGCCCTGCCGTACGAGGTGCGCGGCGCCGGCGGCATCCTGGGGGATGTGACGGGCTCCGCCCTGTCGGCCAGCCTCGGTCAGACCGGCAGCACGGTGGTTCTGCTGACCCTGTTTCTGATCGGCGTCACCCTTTACTCCGGCTTGTCGTGGCTCAAGCTGATGGATGTCACCGGTTACTGGACACTGTGGCTTCTGGCGCAGGTCCGGGAAATCCAGAGCCGGATCGGCGATGAACTGCAGGGCAAGCAGTCGCGGCGCGAACGCGAACTCCAGCTCCGGATTGAGAAAGAAAAAACCAGCCAGCGCGAACCGGTCCGGATAGAACCCACGATCTCCGATTTCGCACCGGGCGAACGGGCCGAACGCGAAAGGCAGGTCAACCTGTTTGATTTCCCCCCCTCTGCCGTCCTGCCGTCGCTGAGCCTGCTGGATGAGCCAGGTGTGATAACTGGCCAGCTTTCACGTGAGGCCCTGGAGGCCATGTCGCGGCAGGTCGAACTCAAACTCAGGGAATTTGGTGTCGAGGCCCAGGTGGTGGAAGTCCATCCCGGTCCCGTCATCACGCGGTACGAACTAGAACCGGCGGCCGGCGTCAAGGGGAGCCAGATCATCAACCTGGCAAAGGACCTGGCGCGGTCCCTCTCCGTCGTCAGCGTGCGCGTGGTGGACGTGATCCCGGGAAAGTCGGTGATCGGCCTCGAGATCCCGAATGAACTACGGGAGCAGGTTTCTTTAAGGGAGATCCTGAATTCCAGGGAGTACGAAGCCATGAAATCCCGCCTCACGCTGGTGCTGGGCAAGGATATCGGCGGCAAGCCGATGGTGACCGACCTCGGCCGCATGCCCCACCTGCTGGTGGCAGGCACTACCGGTTCCGGCAAATCGGTGGCCCTGAATGCCATGATCCTGAGCCTGATTTACAAATCCACAGCGCGGGACGTCCGTCTCATCATGATCGATCCGAAGATGCTGGAGCTGTCCGTTTACGAGGGCATCCCGCACCTGCTCGTGCCGGTGGTTACCGACATGAAAGAAGCGGCGAATGCGCTGCGCTGGTGCATCGCCGAGATGGATCGGCGCTACCGCCTGATGTCGGCCCTTGGCGTGCGCAACCTCGGCGGCTACAACAAAAAAGTCATGGATGCGGCCGATCGCGGCCAGCCCATCCCCAATCCCCTGTATGAACCGGTGCTTGACGGGGAGACCGTCCCTGTCCTGGAAGAACTTCCGGTCATCGTCGTCATTGTCGACGAGTTTGCGGACATGATGATGACCGTCGGCAAGAAGGTCGAAGAACTGATCGTCCGGCTGGCCCAGAAGGCGAGGGCGGCTGGCATCCATCTCATCCTCGCCACGCAGCGGCCTTCGGTCGATGTCATCACCGGCCTCATCAAGGCCAACATTCCCTGCCGGATCGCCTTCCAGGTCTCCTCGCGCGTGGACTCCCGCACGATCCTCGACCAGATGGGGGCGGAGACGCTCCTGGGTCACGGCGACATGCTGTTTCTGCCACCGGGCACGGCCATACCGGTGCGCATCCACGGCGCCTTTGTCGCGGATCACGAAGTACACAAGGTGGTGAAGGAGCTCCGGAAAGGCGCGGTGCCCGATTATCACACCGAGATTGTCCGCGGGCCGGCGGAGGGCGGGGCGGATTATGTCGCCGGGATTGAAACCCGTCTGGAGGAACTGGATCCGTTGTATGATGAGGCCGTCCGCATCGTCACGGAATCACGCAAGGCGTCCATCTCCTACATCCAGCGCCGGCTGAAGATCGGCTATAACCGGGCCGCGCGCATGGTGGAAGAAATGGAGCAGAGCGGCGTCGTCGGTCCCCTGGAATCCAACGGCAGCCGGGAGGTCCTGGCACC
>CAZXGW010000105.1:0-5592 GCA_964640355.1 uncultured Enterobacteriaceae bacterium | reverse complement strand
GTCACCGACTGGGACGAATTCACCGGGAGGCTCTATGCCGTCGAGTCGGTGGAAGTGCGCCCGCGCGTCAGCGGTTACCTGCAATCGGTCAACTTCAAGGAGGGTTCCATCGTCAAGCGGGGTGACCTGCTCTACGTCATCGATCCGCGTCCCTACCAGGCCATCCTGGACCAGGCCCGGGCGGATCTTGTCCGCGCCACCGCGACACTGGAGCTCGCCGAAAACGACCTGGCCCGGGCCGAGCGCCTGTATAAGTCGCGCGCCATATCCGAAGAAGAACTGGATTCCCGCAGCAAACAGAAACGCGGAGCCCTCGCCGCCCTGGAAGCGGCGAAGGCGGCGGTGAAGTCCGCTGAGCTGAACGTTGAATTCACCCACATCAAATCGCCGATAACGGGACGCATCGGACAGACGCGCGTCACACAGGGCAACCTGGTCACCGGCGGTGACTTCGAATCCACCCTGTTGACCACGATCGTCTCGCTGGACCCGATTTACGTTTACTTCACCGCCGATGAACAGAGTGTCCTGCATTACACGCGCATGGACATGGCCGGCATCCGCAAAAGCTCCCGGGTCGCCCCCAACCCCGTCTATCTGCGCCTCGCCGATGAAGACGACTACCTGCACAAGGGCCAGATGGATTTCGTCGACAACCAGATCGATCTCGCCACCGGCACCATGCGCGCCCGCGCCATCGTGGACAACCCGGATTTCCTGCTGGTTCCAGGGATGTTCGCCGACGTCAGGCTGCTGGGAGAAGGTCCGTACGAGGCGTTGCTGATCCCGGATACCGCGATCAACATCGATCAGACCATACGTTTTGTTTACGTGGTCGATGAAAACAACACGGTGGAACGCCGTCCGGTCACACCGGGCAGGATGTTCGAGGGCCTGCGCGTCATCCGCTCCGGCCTGGAAGCGAATGACCGGATCATCATCAACGGCATCCAGCGGGTCCGCACCGGCATGCAGGTCGCGCCCGACACCGGATCGATCGAAGTCGCCGGCAATCAGCAAGGATAATCGCGGATGAAATTCGGTCACTTTTATATTGACCGGCCGCGTTTTGCCGCCGTCCTCTCCATCCTGATCGTCCTCATCGGCGCCCTGTCATATGCCGGCCTGCCGGTTACCCAGTATCCCGAGATCGCCCCGCCCACCATCGTGGTGAATGCCAGTTATCCGGGCGCGTCACCACAGGTCATCGCGGATACCGTTGCCACGCCGCTGGAACAGGAAATAAACGGCGTGGAAAACATGCTGTACATGACCTCGCAGTCGACCAGCGACGGTGCGATGTCGCTCACCGTCACGTTCGAACAGGGCACGGACCTGGATACGGCCCAGGTCCAGGTGCAAAACCGCATCGCCAGGGGGGAGCCGAAACTGCCGGAGGACGTGCGCCGGCTGGGCGTGATCGCGCAAAAAAGCTCGCCGGACCTGATGATGGTGGTGCACCTGCTGTCGCCGGACGAAAGCCTCGATGAGCTCTACATCAGCAACTACGCGCTGATCCAGGTGCGGGATGAGCTCGCCCGCATCGACGGCATCGGCGAGCTCATCGTCTTCGGGGCGCGGGAATACAGCATGCGCGTCTGGCTGAACCCGGAGCGCATGTCGGCATTGCAATTGTCCACCAATGACATTGTTGAGGCCCTGCGCGCCCAGAACGTGCAGGTGGCCGCGGGCAAACTCGGACAACCGCCGATGCCGCTGGAAAACGCCTTCCAGTATACGGTAACGGCCCAGGGCCGTTTCATCGACGCGGAACAGTTCAGCAACGTGATCGTGAAACGCGGCGAAGACGGCCGGTTGACCCGTCTCCGGGACGTGGCGCGCATCGAGATCGGCGGGCGGGATTACGTCCGCAACAGCTATCTCAACGGCAAGCAGGCCGTGGCGCTGGGCGTGTTCCAGCGGCCCGGCAGCAACGCCCTGGACACCGCGGATGAAATAATCCGCACCATGGAGCGCCTGTCCGCCTCGTTTCCGCCCGGCCTCGAATACCGGATCATCTACAACCCGACGGAGTTCATCAAGGAATCGATCTTCAAGGTTTACCTGACCATTTTCGAGGCCATTCTGCTGGTGGTGCTGGTCATCATCCTGTTCCTGCAATCCTGGCGCGCGGCCGTCATCCCGATTGTCGCCATCCCGGTTTCGCTGATCGGCACGTTCGCCGTGATGTCCGCGTTCGGATTTTCGCTGAACAACCTGACACTGTTCGGCATGGTCCTGGCCATCGGCGTCGTAGTGGACGATGCCATCGTCGTGGTGGAGGATATCCAGCGCAACCTGGAAAAGGGCCTGGAACCGAGGGACGCCGCGCGGGTGACCATGACGGAAGTCGGCAGCGCGCTGATTTCCATGGCGCTGGTGCTGGTCGCAGTATTCGTACCCACCGCGTTTCTGGGCGGCATCCCGGGCGCGTTTTTCAAGCAGTTTGCCATAACCATTTCCGTGGCCACGGTGATCTCCGCTTTCAACTCGCTGACCCTGAGCCCCGCGCTCGGCCGGCTGATGCTGCGCGCCCCCAAGCACCGGCAGAACGGAAATAACAACAATGAAGCAGAACGTCCGAATTTCGTTTTCCGGGCGTTCAACTACGTATTCGAGCGCGCCCGCCGGCGGTACGGCAGGGTAATCTGCGCACTGATCCGCCGGCCGGCGATCATGATGCTGGTATTTTTCATTCTGCTGGGCTGCACGTACGCGATTTACCAGAAAGTGCCCGGCGGTTTTATCCCGCAACAGGACCAGGGCTACCTGATCGTGCTGGTGGAACTGCCAAAGGGGGCGTCGCTGGAGAGGACCGACGCAGTCGTGCAGAAAGCCACCGCCATCGCGCAAAAGACCCCCGGCATAGTCAACGTTGTGGCCATCGCCGGCCTGTCCGCGGCCACGTTCACCACGTCCAGCAATTCCGCGGCGATGTTCGTATTGCTGAAGCCATTCGCGGAACGCGGCAGGGACCAGGCCGCCAACGTCGTCGTGGGACAATTATACGGCGCCCTGAATACCATCAAGGAGGCGTCTTTCTTCGTGATAGACCCGCCGCCCGTGCGCGGCATGGGCCGTGGCGGCGGCTTCAAGATGATCGTACAGGACCGCAGCGGGCGCGGCCTCGCCGAGCTTGAAGCGACCGCCTGGCAACTGGCCGGCGCGGCCAACCAGAATCCGAAACTGACCCAGGTATTCAGCACGATTGATTCCAGCACGCCGCAATTCTTCCTGGACATCGATCGCGCCCGCGCCGAGATGATGGATGTACCGGTGCAGAACGTGTTCGAGGCGCTGCAGGTATTCCTGGGCTCCATGTACGTGAACGACTTCAACCTGTTCGGCAAGACCTACCAGGTGATCGCCCAGGCGGACGCGACATACCGCTTCGATCCCATGGACATCATGCGGCTGCGGGCAAAAAACGCCAACGGCGAGATGGTCCCGCTCGGATCCATCGTCAAGGCCCGGCAGGTGCAGGGGCCCGATCGCATCGTGCGCTATAACCTCTATCCCGCCGCAGAAGTGCAGGGCAGCGGCGTCCCCGGCGTCAGCACCGGAGACGCCCTGATCGAGATGGAAAGACTGGCGAAAGAATTGCTGCCGCCCGGTTTCGGTTTTGAATGGACCGAGGTCGCCTTGCAGGAGAAACTGGGCGGGAACATCGGCATCATCATCTTTCCGTTGTCCGTGCTGTTCGTCTTCCTGCTGCTGACCGCCCAGTACGAAAGCTGGTCGCTGCCGATCACGATCATCCTGATCGTGCCGCTGTGCATCCTGTTCGCCCTCGCCGGCGTCTGGCTGCGCGGCATGGACAACAACATCCTGACACAGATCGGCTTTATCGTGCTCATCGGTTTGGCCAGCAAAAACGCCATCCTCATGGTGGAATTCGCCAGGCAGCGCGAGGACGAAGGCATGAACCACATCGAGGCGGCCGCCGAAGCCGCGCAGATTCGCCTGCGGCCCATCCTGATGACGGCCTTTTCATTCATCCTGGGCGTCGTGCCGCTCATGCTGTCGCAGGGAGCCGGCGCCGAGATGCGCCAGGTCCTGGGTACCACCGTGTTCAGCGGCATGCTCGGTGTCACCCTGCTGGGGCTGTTCCTGACGCCGGTGTTTTACGTGCTCGTACGCGGCGTTGTCACACGTGACAACGAGTTGAAAGGCAAAAGTCAAAAGTGAAAAGAACATGCTGAACGGCCGGAGGGTCCTGGGCCTGCTGCTGAGCGGCGTTTTGTTTGCGAACCAGGGGTGCGTGGTCGGTCCCGATTACACGCTGCCGGAAACCGGTGTTTCACCGGACTTCGCCGCGGAGGATGAAATTTTATATACCGCCGCGGCCACTGAGGTCGAATGGTGGCGCGGCCTCCAGGATGAAACGCTGAACCAGTTGATCGAACGGGCCGTCGCCCGCAACCATGACCTGCGGATCGCGCAGGCCAATGTCAACGCCGCCCGGGCGCTGCTGGGCGAAGTTCGCTACGAGCAATACCCCATCGTCACCGCCGGCGGCAGTATCCTGCGGGAAGAAGCCAGCACGGCGCGCACCGAAGGGATACCCGGCGGCTTCGACCGCACCGAAACCTTTTACGATGCCGCGCTGGATGCCACCTGGGAACTCGATTTCTTCGGCCGCGTGCAGCGTTCGATTGAAGCATTATCCGCCGACTATGAGGCCGCGGCTGCCGATCAGCGGGACGTATACGTCACCGTTATCGCCGAGGTCGCGCGTACCTACCTGGAACTGCGCGGCGCCCAGTACCGCCTTCAGGTCGCCCGGGAGAATGCGGATAACCAGCGCGGTACCTACGATTTGACCCGCTCCATCACCGAAGGCGGCATGGGCACCGACCTGGACGTCGTCCGGGCCCACGCACAACTGGAGTCCACCCTCGCCACCATCCCGCAGCTGGAAACCGAAATTGCCCGCACCATTCACCGGTTGAGCGTGCTGGTGGGCGACGAGCCCCGGACATTGCAGGCGAAATTGTCGGGGCATGAATCGTTGCCCGACCTGCCGGAACTGGTCCGGATCGGCGAACCCGCCGAACTGTTGCGGCGCAGGCCGGATATCCAGACTGCTGAACGCAATCTTGCCGGCGCCACGGCGCGCATCGGTGTGGCCACGGCGGACCTGTTTCCACGCGTCAGCCTGACCGGCAGCGTGGGTTACCTGGCCACCTCCCTGTCCGGCCTGGGTGAAAGCGATTTCAGGACTTCGTCCATCGGCCCGTTCCTGACCTGGCCGGCATTCGATCTCGGCCGCGTGCGGGCGCGCATCCGCGCCACGGATGCGGTGGCGGAAGGCGCGCTGGCGTTCTATGCGCAGACGGTGTTAAACGCCCTGGAGGAAACCGAGAATGCGTTGGTCCGGTTTGCCCGGGCACGGCAGCGGCAATCCCATCTGCACATCGCCGCATCCTCCAGCGCCCGGGCCGTGGAACTCGCGCGCGTGCGCTACAGCGACGGCATCGACAGTTTCCTCAACGTGCTGGATGCGGAGCGACAACTGCTGGAACTGCAGGACCAGCTCGCGCAGAGTGAAACCGAATCCGCGCTGGCGCTGGTTGCCCTGTACAAGGCGCT
>CAZXGW010000104.1:0-5602 GCA_964640355.1 uncultured Enterobacteriaceae bacterium | reverse complement strand
ATGCTCACAGCAGCCGCGCAAGCGCTTCTAAAAACGCGGTGTTCTCCTCTTCCCTGCCCACGGTAACGCGCAGGCAGTTTTCGAGGGCGTGATGACTGCCGTGCATGTTCTTGATCAGGATACCCTGCTGCTTCAGGCCCGCGTAAATCCCGTCGGCGCTTTTCGCCAGCGGTTTAAACAGGATGAAATTTGCGCGGCTCGGCCAGGCCCGGATCCCGTCAAGCCTGGACAGCCGCGCGTAAAGGGTGTCCCGGTCCCTGCAGATCCACCGGGCCTGCTCGTCCAGCAGCGCCTGGCGGGACAGGATGAATTCCGCCGTCTTCTGCGTGAGCGTGTTGATGTTATAGGGCAGGCGAACCTTCTCGAATTCGCCCAGCCAGTCGCCGGGGCCGACCAGATAGCCAAGCCGCAGCCCGGCCAGGCCCGACTTCGAGAACGTCCTCAGTACCAGCAGGTTGTCAAACTCCACCAGCCTCGGCAGGTACGTCTCCCCGGAAAAGGCGTGATAGGCCTCGTCCAGAACCACGGCGCCCGGTGCCACACGGATGATCTCGTCAATGATCTCCCCTGCAAACAGGTTGCCGGTGGGATTGTTCGGGTTGGCGATAAAGATGATGGCTGGCTGGTGCTCCTCGATGGCGCGCACCATGGCGTTGCGATCCAGATTGAAATCTTCACCGGCCAGCGGCACGCCCTGGAACCCGAGATCGAGCACGCTGGCAGAAAGCCGGTACATGATAAATGTCGGCTCAGGCGCGAGGCAGCACCGGCCCGGCCCCGCAATGGCCATGAGGATGATCTGGATCAGTTCATCGGAGCCGTTCCCCAGCATCACCGGCATGCCGGGGGGTATCCCCGCAACTTCGCGCAGCCTTTCTTTCAGGGCGACGCCATGGGGATCCGGATAGCGGTTCACGTCAATCCGCTCGAGTTCGGCCAGCCATGGCCGCCTGAGCTCCGCCGGCCAGGCATAAGGATTTTCCATGGCATCCAGCTTGATCATGCCGCCGGCCGCCGGCACGTCATAGGCCCGCATCGCCTGAACCGCAGGTTTTATCCAGCGCCGTACCTTGTCCACAGCAGATCTCCGCGTACTGCCCGGTTTCCGGAACGCTCCTGACATCCAGCCGGTGCTAGGGCTTGATCCGGTACTCCGCCGACCGGGCATGGGCCGTCAGGCCCTCACCCCTGGCCAGCACCGCGGCGGTGGCCGCGAGGGAGGCCGCTGAGCTCTGCGTGCACATGATCACCGAGGATCGCTTCTGGAAATCATACACCCCGAGCGGCGAGGAAAAACGCGCCGTGCGTGAGGTCGGCAGGACATGATTGGGGCCTGCACAGTAATCGCCCAGCACCTCGGCCGCATGATAGCCCAGGAAAATTGCACCGGCGTGACGGATCCTCGGTAACAGGGGTTTCGGATCCGCCGTGGCCAATTCGAGGTGTTCAGGGGCAATGGCGTTGGCGAGGCGGAGGGCCTCATCAAGATCCCGCACCTGGATAAGGGCGCCGTTGTTCTCCAGCGAGGCGCGGATGATGGCGCTCCGCTCCATCTCCGGCAGCAGCCGCTCGATACTGTGTTCCACCGCGGTGAGAAATCCGGCATCCGGGCTGATCAAAAGCGCGCAGGCCTGTTCGTCGTGTTCGGCCTGGGCGAACATGTCCATGGCCGCCCAGTCCGGATCGCCCCCGCCGTCGCTGATGATCAGTACCTCGGAGGGACCGGCGATCATGTCGATGCCCACCCGCCCGAACACGAGGCGCTTCGCCGCCGCGACATAACGGTTGCCCGGGCCCACGATCTTGTCAACCGCTGGAATCAGGCCCGTGCCATAAGCCAGCGCGGCAATCGCCTGGGCGCCCCCCACGGAAAACACCCGGTCCACTTCCGCGAGCCGCGCGGCGGCGAGTACCAGGGGATTGGCCTCACCACGCGGGCAGGGCACGGTCATGATGATCTCGCCGACGCCGGCCACGCGCGCCGGGATGACATTCATCAATACCGAGGAGGGGTAGGCCGCACGGCCGCCGGGCACATATACGCCCACCCGATCGAGGGGAGTGATCTGCTGCCCAAGGGTATTGCCGTCCCCGTCCTGGTATTGCCAGGACTCCTGTTTCTGCCGCAGGTGATAGTCGCGGATGCGCCCGGCGGCGGTCTCCAGCCCCTCCCGCTGTTCGCGTGGGATCGCCCTGACCGCTTCTTCCAGCCGTTCCGCGGGGATTTCCAGGTCTCCTAGCGACGCGACGCGTTCATCCAGCCGGTTCGTATATTCCAGCAGCGCGGCATCGCCGCGCTGCGCCACGTCGGCGAGTATGGCCTGCACCGCCGCAGTCACTTCCCCGTCCGGTTCCGTGCTGCGCACGAGGAGCGCATTCAGTTGCCGATCGAATCCCGCGTCGCCGCTGTCCAGGCGCCTGATCGTCATGGCCGGCCGGCTGCTGCAGCCATCCTGCGCAACAGGGATTTGATCGGGGCATGCTTGATCTTCATCGCCGCCTTGTTGACGATGACGCGGGAGCTGATCTCGGCGATCGTCTCGACAGGGACGAGGCCGTTCGCCCTGAGCGTATTCCCGGTATCGACGAGATCCACGATCTGGTCGGCAAGTCCCAGCGCGGGCGCGAGTTCCATGGAACCGTACAGCCTGATGATTTCGACCTGCTTGCCCTGCTCGGCAAAATAGTTGCGCGTCGTCGTCACGTACTTGGTGGCCACGCGCAGGCGCCCGCTTATCTTTCCCTGGTCCCGGGGCGCGGCGAGGACCATTTTGCAGACCGCGATCTGCAAATCCAGCGGCTCATAGACACCGTTCCCGGTGTATTCCATCAACACATCCCGGCCGGTGATCCCCATGTCCGCCGCGCCGTACTCCACGTAAGTCGGAACATCCGCCGCCCGCACGATGACCAGTCTTATGCCGGGCTGGCTGGTCCCGAGGATCAGCTTTCGCGTGTCGCCGGCCGCCTGATCGGGGCGTATATCCAGTTCCGCCAGCAACGGCATGGCTTCATCGAATATCCGCCCCTTGGAAACAGCGATGGTAAGACTGTCAGGCATAGGTTCGTAGTTCCCGGCTGTATAGGCGGCGGGCCATGACGGCCGGCACACCGGCCCAGATCAGGCGGGCACCCGTTTTATCTGGGCGCCCAGCTGCGCGAGTTTTTCTTCAATGGTCTCATAGCCGCGGTCAATATGATAAATGCGGTCAACCACGGTTTCACCCTCGGCCACCAGCCCGGCAAGCACCAGGCTGGCGGATGCCCGGAGGTCTGTCGCCATTACCGGGGCGCTTTTCAGCCGGGCCACGCCCGTGGTAATCGCGGTATTGCCTTCAAGCCGCAGGTTGGCCCCCATGCGCTGCAGCTCCTGGACATGCATGAACCGGTTTTCGAACACCGACTCGGTGATGGTCGCTGTTCCCGAGGCAATGCAGTTCATGGCGGTGAACTGGGCCTGCATGTCGGTCGGGAATCCAGGGAAAGGTGAAGTGTAAATATCCACCGCCCGTGGGGCGCGCCCGTCCATGTCCAGGGTAATCGAAGTCTCGTCGCCATTGATGCTGGCCCCCGCCTCAGTCAGCTTGGCGATGATGGCATCGAGCAGGTGCGGCCGGGTATTTTTCAGTTTGACCCGGCCGCCGGTCATGGCGACGGCCACGAGGTAGGTACCCGTCTCAATCCGGTCCGGCAGGATGCTGTAGCGGGTGCCCGAAAGCGAATCCACGCCTTCGATTTCAATCCGATCCGTCCCCGCCCCCTCGATCTTTGCGCCCATACTGATGAGGCAGTTCGCGAGGTCGATGACTTCGGGCTCCCGCGCCGCGTTTTCGATCACCGATCTCCCCCTGGCGAGCGTCGCCGCCATCATCAGGTTTTCCGTGCCGGTGACCGTCACCAGGTCCAGGGCGATATGCGTGCCTTTCAGGCGCCTGGCGGTGGCGCGGATGTATCCCCCCTCCACCTCGATCTGCGCCCCCATGCTGGCCAGGCCCTTGAGGTGCAGGTTGACCGGCCGCGATCCTATCGCACACCCGCCGGGCAGGGAGACATCCGCCCTGCCGTAATGGGCGAGCAGCGGCCCCAGCACCAGTATGGACGATCGCATGGTCTTGACGAGTTCATAGGGTGCGAAAAACTCCCTGATGTTGCTGCTGTCTACCTCGATATTCATGCGCTCATCCACCATGATCTGAGACCCCATCCTGCCGAGCAGTTCAATGGTGGTCGTAATATCGTGCAGGTGCGGCACATTGCCCACGGTGACCGGACCGTCGGCCAGGATGGTGGCGGCAAGTATCGGCAGGGCCGCGTTTTTTGCGCCCGAGATATTGATCTCTCCCTTCAGGGGGATGCCGCCATTGATGATCAGTTTATCCATAGCGAGGATGATGCCCCGTCAGTTTGCTGCGGGCGGTGATGAATCCGGCCGGTGTCCCCGGAAGACCGCGCGCACGCCGGTGACCGGCGCATATGGAACGGAGAAGCCGGAAACCTGAACACCCAGGCCCCGCGATATGCCACGGTTGTCGGGATCTGCGTGCCCGGCTGATCCTGCCCCGGCCAGACGATGGTTTCTGCAGTCGTGAGTTACTGTAATGCGGTGGTGGCAAGGCCGGCATTGCGCTCGGACAACTTGTTAATCAGGGAGTCGATGCCGTTTTTCCTGATCTCCGAGGCAAACGATCCGCGATAAGTCGCGATCAGGCTGATGCCGTCTACGGCCACATCGATCACTTTCCACCCCCCGCCGCTGACGTGCATGCTGTAATCGATGGGGACCTTATTCGCCCCCGGCTGCTGGATTTCGGTCTTCACCACGACAATATTGGAATCCGGATTGCTTTCCACGGGCAGATAGATGATCTTTTCATTCGAATATTCCAGCAGGGCCTTGGCATAGGTGCGCACGAGCAGGGTGCGGAATTCGTTGACAAACTGTTCCTGCTGCGCTTGCGTCGCCTCGCGCCAGTTGCGTCCCAGGACCCACTTCGACATGCTGGTAAAGTCGAAATGCGGAATGACCAGCTCATCGACCAGGTCATAAATCCTGCCGGGATTGCTGTTGAGCAGTTCGCGCTCCGCCGTCAGTCTGGCGATGACCTGGTCGGCCGTGACCCTGACCACTTCCTCGGCCGACTCCGCCGCCGCCCGGGCGGTGAAACAGACGGACATCAACATCAAACTCATCATGAAAGGAATTGTTATTTTCATCGTGTTACCCCTGCCGCCCCGACTCAGGCGTAAGATTGCGAATTTCCTGATCTGTTTTCTGATAGTGGATACCCGGCCGCCGTCTTTTTACCACTGCGGTCCGGTCTGCTCAATGACGAAGACCCATCACCGGGCAAACGGACGCCTATTCTAATTTGATCGGCCGGTTTGAGAAAGGTTTCCGCGCCGTCTCCGGCTGTATCCGGAAGGCCCGGGTAACCCCTTGAAAATACTGCCTGGTCTGACCTGCCCCGGGACCCGCCTTGCTTCTCCGCGGCCACCCCATAGGGAGGGATGAGGAATTGCCAGAGGTGTTCCTTCATGTAGCCAGTTCCCAACGGCATGACCTGGCGGGGCAGTGCCGCGCCGTGGACGGCCCCATTACCGG
>CAZXGW010000103.1:0-5824 GCA_964640355.1 uncultured Enterobacteriaceae bacterium | reverse complement strand
GCAGCGCCAGCCGGGCGGCACATAGGTCGTTGCCGTACTGTCGGTGACGATAAGCGGTCCGTCATAAACCTCATCGACGGCAAGCGCGCCGCGCGGCCAGACGGGTACCGGTGTGGCAATGCCATATACCCTGCTGCTGGTGGCCGGTTCCCTTTCAGCCGCATCGAGATCCTGCAGGCGGAACCGCGGGGGATCGGCGAAGACGCCCAGGCGGACGTTGATGAGTTCCACCGGCAAGTCGAGCCGGTGGCCGTACTGGCTCTCGTGCTGGCGATGAAACGCCGCTTCGGCGGCGGCCAGCCCTTCCCAGGGCAGATTCAGGGTGAATGATTGCCCCCGGTAGCAGAGGTCGAGACTGGGAGTGAATTTGAGATCCGCCACCGGGATGCCTTCCGCCGCCAGGGCCTCGCGCCCCCTGTCGGCGAGTTCCTCGAGCGCTCCTGTAACATCGCCTTCTGTACAATCAGTCAGCACGCATCCCACCGTGCGGGAGAGCTGCCGTCCGGGAGGCGCGACCAGCATTCCCAGCGCGGACAGCACACCCGCCTGCACGGGGGCAAGCGCCCGCCGCATGCCCAATGCCTCCGCCAGGGCACAGACGTGCATGCCGCCCGCCCCGCCGAAAGCCACCAGCACGAATTCGCGCGGGTCGATCCCGCGCTCCACGGAGATCACGCGCAGCGCCTGCGCCATGTGCTCATTCGCCACCCGGACAATCCCGGCCGCCACCTCTTCGATCGATCCCAGCGCGAGAGGGCCGACCAGGGAGGAGAGGGCCGTACAGGCCCGGTCGCGATCAAGCGGCATGCGCCCGCCGAGCAAGGCGCTTTCCGGCAAGTGCCCCAGCACGAGATTGGCATCCGTCACCGTGGGCCGGGTGCCGCCCTGGCCGTAACAGGCCGGCCCGGGCACGGCGCCGGCCGATTCCGGCCCGACCTGCAACGCCGCCCCTTCGTCGACGGTCGCGATCGAGCCACCGCCGGCACCGATGCTGTGGATATCCACCATTGGCACGCCCACGGGCCAGGGGCCGATGCGCCCCTGGCCGGTGAGCCCGATGTCACCGTCGATCAGCGCCACGTCGGTCGAGGTGCCGCCCATGTCAAACGTCAGCAAACGGGAAAGGCCGATGCTGGCACCGATGTAACGGGCGCCGCTGAGACCGCCGGCCGGCCCGGACAACAACAGGTGCACGGCCTCGCGTCCGGCGCGGGCGGCATCACAGGTATTGCCCGAACTGCGCATGACTGATAACCGCCCCGGCCGAAGGCGCTCACCCAGGCGCGCGAGATACCCATCGACCAGCGGCCCGACACAGGCATTCAGCCACGTGGTGATGCCGCGCTCGTATTCCCGGTGTTCGGGCAGCACCTCGGAGGAGCGGGAAACAAAAATATCCGGCGGCAGCGCCGCTTCGATCTCGCGCTCGAAGCGAGCGTCGAGAAAGGAGAACAGCAGGTTAATGGCTACGGCCCGCGGTTTCAGCGCCTTTATCTGCCCCACGAGTGCTGCAAGATCCTCCTTCGTCAGCGGCTCGATCACTTCGCCCCGCGCGCTCAGCCTCCCGCCGGTCTCGAGGCAAAGCTCTTCCGGCACCGGCGGCGGCAGGCGCTTTGGTTGGAGATTGTAAAGCTCGCGGCGCGCCTGCCGCCCGATGCTGAGCACATCCCCGAGGCCGCGATTGGCGATGTAGGCGGTGCGTGCGACCTTGCCTTCGAGAATGGCATTGGTGGCCACGGTTGAACCGTGGGTGACGCGCAGATCGGCAAGCGCGATCCCCATCTCGTTGATTCCTTCGAGGATGGCCCGCTCCGGCGCATCCGGCGTGGACGGCACCTTGTGGATGCGGATCCCGCCGCCGTCAAAGTAGACAAAATCGGTGAACGTGCCGCCGGTATCAATGCCGAGTAATTTCACAACCGTTCAATGACTCCCCTTGCATGTCAGGCATCAATCAGAATAATAGCTTCGCGATGACCAGGGAAACCCTCATCTCGGTAGAACAGATCAGCCGCGATTATGGCGATTACCGGGCCGTTGACAACGTCAGCTTTACCGTGGAAAGGGGCGATGTGCTGGGGTTCCTGGGCCCGAACGGCGCCGGCAAGACCACCACCATGCAGATCATCAGCGGCGTGCTGACGGCCACGGCCGGGACCGTCAGCATCGCCGGTTTCGACATCCTCGATTTCCCGCGGCAGGCCAAGGCCCATCTCGGTTTCCTGCCGGAAGTGCCCCCGCTCTATACCGATCTCAGCGTCGATGAATACCTGGCATTCGCGGCGCGCCTGCGCGGGATCACCCGCTCCCGGGTGGCCGCCGCGGTTGAACACAGCAAACAGCGCTGCGGGCTCAACGGCACCGGCAGGCGGCTGATCGGCAACCTGTCGCGGGGATTTCAGCAGCGGGTCAGCATTGCCCAGGCCATCATCCACACACCGGCGGTCATTATTCTCGATGAACCCACGGGCGGACTCGATCCCATCCAGATCCACGAGATCCGGCAGCTCATCCGGCAGCTCGGCGAGGAACACGCCATCCTCCTGTCCACGCACATTCTTCCGGAAGTGCAGACCGTCTGTAACCGCGTGATCATCATCCATGAAGGCCGGCTCGTGCTCGACAAGCACCTCGACAGGCTGCACGAGGATTCCGGGAAAAACACCGTCCGCGCCGCCTTCCGTCGTCCCCCTTCACCGGAAACGCTGCATGCCATCGCCGGCGTCAATACCGTGGACCGGATCGGTGAACAGACCTTCCTCATCGACCTGGATCCTGAATCGGAAGCGCTCGACGTCATTCTGCAGCGCACCGTCAATTCCTGCTGGGGTCTTTATGAACTCATCCCGCACACGGATTCCCTCGAGGAAACCTTCCTGCGACTTACGCTCGGCGAGGAAGACCGCGTGAATGCGCCGGGAGATGTCGCATGAACAGCATCGTCGTGATCGGCGCGCATGAAATGCGCCGGATGTTCAAGTCGCCGCTCGCCTGGATCATGCTCGCCGTCGTGGAATTTCTGCTGGCGATATTTTTCCTGATCCTGCTGAACCAGTTCATGAACCCCTCGCCCTGGTTCGCCGGGCGCGGTCTCACCGAGATCGTCGTCGCCGGGCTGCTCCAGGTGAGCGGCATCGTGATCCTGCTGGTGACGCCGTTTGTCACCATGCGGCTTTTCAGCGAGGAACGGCGAACAGGCACGATCAAGCTCCTGTTTTCTTCACCCGTCACGCTCACCGAGCTTGTGCTCGGCAAGTACCTTGGCACCGTCAGTTTTCTCGTGATCATGCTGGCCCTGATCGCGCTCATGCCCCTCTCGCTCCTGCTCGGCAGCGATCTCGATCTCGGCCAGCTCGGCGCGGGACTTTTGGGGCTGCTCCTGCTGATGGCGAGCTTCGCCGCGATCGGGCTGTTCATATCGACCCTGACGAGCCACACCGCCGTGGCGGCCGTCCTCACCTTCGGCGTGCTGTTCATGCTGTGGATCCTGGACCTGGCCGGCGGCACCGGCTCGGAGATGTTCCGCGCCATCCTGGCCTACCTGTCGCTGTTGAACCATTACAACAACCTGATAGAAGGAATGTTCAATTCCATGGACGTCATTTTCTATATCATCATCAGCGCCACCTTCATCGTCCTCAGCATCTGGCGCCTCGACGCCGAACGCCTGCACCAATGACCGCCGGCCCGGTGCGCACGGTTTGAAGATCACCGCGAAAACGCGACTGCAGTCGCGCATCAACAGCACAGTCATGGTGGCACTGATCACCGCCATTGCGGGCCTGCTCTGCTGGCTGAGCACGCGCTACACGTGGGAGATGGACTGGACCTGGAGCGGCCGGCACACCGTCTCCGAGGCCAGCCGGGACGTGCTGGACCAGATGCTGGATCCGATCGAGATCACCGCCTATGCGCGCGAACACGTCCGCCTGCGCGAGGCCATAAAAAAAATCGTGGCGCGCTACCAGCGGGTCAAGCCGGACATCGTGCTGCATTTCGTAAACCCCGACGCCGTGCCCGACGAGGTGCGCAACCTCGGCATCAGCGTCGACGGCGAGATGGTGCTCCGCTACCGGGACCGCAGCGAACACGTGAAATCCGACAGCGAGGAGGAATTCACCAACGCCCTGCAGCGCCTGGTGCGCAGCGGCGAGCGCTGGCTGGCGTTCGTCGAGGGCCACGGCGAGCGTGACCCGCTGGGCAAGGCGAACCATGACCTGGGCGAACTGGGCAACCAGCTCAAAAACCGCGGTTTCAACATCCAGCCCGTAAACCTGGCCACGGTCGATAACATCCCGGAAAACACCCAGGTGCTGATCATCGCCGGCCCGCGGGTGAACTACCTGCCCGGCGAGGTCAGCATGTTAATCAAATACCTGGAGCGCGGCGGAAACCTGCTGTGGCTGGCGGACCCCGGCGAACTGTACGGCCTGGACGGCCTGGCGGATTGGCTGCGCATCACCCTGAAGCCGGGGGTGGTCATTGACTTTGCCGGCCGCCTGCTCGGCATAGACAATCCCACCATCGTGCTCGTGACGCCCAGCCTGTACCCGCTGCACCCGGCCACGAACGGCCTCGCCTTCACCACGATCTTCCCCGGCGCCGCCGCGCTGGATACCGAAACGAACGGCGACTGGCGGGCGAGGCCGCTGCTGAACAGCGGGGATCACACCTGGCTCGAGACCGGGGAGCTGGAAGGCGAGGTCGGCTATGATGAGGACAGCGATCAGCTCGGGCCGCTGGATATCGGCGTAACGCTCGAACGGGATATCGAACGGGAAGAAAACGGCGAACTTTTCACCGTGACCCAGCGCATCGCCGTCATCGCCGACGGTGATTTCCTGTCAAACACCTATATCGGCAACAGCGGCAACATGGAACTCGGCATCCGGATAATCAACTGGCTGGGCAGCGACGATGAATTCATCTCCATACCCGCGCGCATCGCCACCGATACGCACCTGGAGCTTACGCCGATTACCGCGGGCATCATCGGCTTCGGCTTTCTGATCATCCTGCCCCTCGGCCTGTTCGGCACCGGCATCGCCCTGTGGTGGCGCAGAAGAAAACTGTAGGCCGTGCGCTCGCGACTGTTACTGAACATCGCATTATTCATCGTTGCCGTCGGTCTTACCGTGTTTCTGATCAGCACCGGTGACGATGAGGCCGAAACACCCGCGATTCAATTGACGGATATCGATCCGGCCGGCATCACGGAGATCGCGATCGCCCGCCGCGACCGGGGAGAGATCCTGTTCAGGAAGGAAGGGGCGGCGTGGCTGATGACGTCGCCGCTTGCCCACCGCGCCAACGTGTTCCGGATGAATGCCCTCCTGAAGCTGCCCGGGACCCGCAGTTACGCCCGGTTCAACGCCTCGGAGGTGGAGCTGGCGCGGTTCCGGCTCGAGGCGCCGGAAGTGATCGTGCGCTTTAACGACACCCCCATCATGTTCGGGGATACGAACCCGCTGAGCGGACAGCGCTACGTGTTGGCCGGCGACACCGTCCATCTCATCAACGACAGTTTTTACCTCCAGTTGATGGCGCCGGCCGCCTCGTTTCTGGACACGAGGCTGCTGCCGGAGGGCGCCGAGATCACCGCCCTCTCGCTGCCCGGCTACGAGATAAGCAAGCCTGGCGGGACCTGGACCATTGAACCCCCGGAAGGCATCAGCGCCGATCAGATCACCGCGATCATCAATGCCTGGCGCGACGCCGAGGCCATTACCCTCCGTGAATACGAAGCGGCGGAGGATCACGGCACGATACGAATCGAACTCGCGGGGGGCAATACCATCCGCTACCTCATGACCGGCGCACCACC
>CAZXGW010000102.1:0-5830 GCA_964640355.1 uncultured Enterobacteriaceae bacterium | reverse complement strand
GTTAAAGAATACCGGTGAATGTGAACAAAAATCAGAACCAGTTCCAACATTAAACTACCCTCTCCCGGAACGTGTGAGGACTAAATTAAAACTCCCTCCCACACTCTCTCCCACCAGGGGAAGGGAAATAGTTTTTGAGCAATGAAACTTCTTTCCATCGCCGGCCTGATTGCCGGATTGATGCTGCTCACCGTACTGCTGGCCTGGTACGGGGTGTGGGAGATCATCCTCCTGTTGCTGACCACCGGCTGGGCCCTGCTGTGGCTGCCCGTGGTATGGCTGCCCAGCATCATTCCAACCACGGAGGCCTGGCGCCTGCTGTTCGCGGTTGAGCGCAAACCGGGTTTCCTGCCCGCCATCGCCGCCATGTGGATGGGACGGGCGATCAATAACCTGCTTCCGGTGGCAACGATTGGCGGAGAAATTGTCAAGGCGCGGCTGATTACATTATGGGGAAGCGGCGGCATCGACGCCGCCGCCTCGGTAGTGGTCGATAAAACCGTGCAGGTCTTCGCCCTTATCGTCTGGGGCCTCGCAGGCGTCGGCCTGCTTTCCTACCTGACGCTGGCACAGGATCTCGCGGTCGCGGCATTGGCGGGTTTCGGCGCGCTGGCGGCGGGTGTAACGGGTTTCATCCTGGTGCAGAAAGCGGGGCTCTTCAACCTGCTGGTCCAATTCGGCGCAAGGCTCGTCAAGTCCGACTTCTGGGAAGGGATCACCACCAATGCCCGGGCCGTGGACAAGACGGTCCTCGATCTCTACCGGAACCAATCCCGCTTTGTACTCTCGGTCATCCTGAAGGCGCTGGGCCTGCTGCTCCAGGCGGCCGAAGTCTGGCTGGCCTGTTACCTGCTCGGCCATCCCCTCAGTCTGGCCGAGGCGTTAATGCTGAAAAGCCTGACCGCCACACTGAGCGACATCGCGTTCGTGATCCCGAACGCCTACGGCATACAGGAAGGCGCCTTTATCGTCATCGGGGCGATCATCGGTCTCGGGCCGGACCTTGCCCTGGCCGTTTCACTCGCCCTGCGGGTCCGGGAAGTACTGATTGACCTGCCCGGTCTGATGCTCTGGCAGGCGCTGGAAAGCCGGCTCCTGCTTGAAAGAATCACGCCGGATTAAAAGACCCGCGCCGTTGTGGGTCTGGCGGCTGTTTTGCCATAATGGCCGGATGCAGAACGGCCATGATCACACCCCTGCCAGCGCCGATGAAATCTACCAGGAACAGATCCTTCAGCACGTCTCGCGCACCTTCGCCCTGACCATTCCGCAACTGCCGGCCGGCCTGCGCACGGTCATCAGCAACGCCTACCTGCTGTGCCGTATCGCCGACACGATAGAGGATGACAATTCCCTGACCCACGGGCAGACGAGGCAGTTTTCAAACATGTTCATCGACGTGGTTGCCGGACGGGCCTCCGCGCAGGTCTTCGCGGATGAACTCTATCCCCTGCTCTCCGACCACACCCTGCCTGCCGAGCATGATCTGATCAAACATGCCCCGGCGGTGTTGCGCATCACCCACAGCTTCAACCCGAACCAGCGGCGGGCTCTGGAACGTTGCATCCGCATCATGGCGAAGGGGATGGCCGATTACCAGGACGCGGAGACGCTGGAAGGACTGAAAGACCTGCCGGCCATGGATGAATATTGTTACTACGTCGCCGGTGTCGTCGGTGAAATGCTGACAGAACTGTTTTGCGATTACTCGGAGGAGATCAATAAAAACAGGGAAGAGATGATGGCACTCGCCGTCTCCTTCGGACAGGGTCTGCAGATGACCAACATCCTCAAGGACCTCTGGGAAGACAGGAAACGCGGCGCCTGCTGGCTGCCCCGGGACGTCTTCGAGCGGGAAGGTTTCAGCCTGACGGACATGAATCCCGGCAGCCGCGATGAACGTTTCCAGCGGGGGCTTGGGTTGCTCATTGGCGTGGCGCGCGATCACCTGCAGGACGCCCTGCGGTACACGCTCCTTATCCCCCCGCACGAAACCGGCATCCGGCGGTTCTGTCTCTGGGCGCTGGGCATGGCAGTTTTAACGCTCAACAAGCTTAACACCCGCCGCAATTTCAGCAGTGGCGCCGAGGTCAAGATATCACGCCGGAGCGTCCGGGCGACGGTGCTGTCCACCAGTCTGCTGGCGCGGTCCGACCGGGCGCTGAAACTGCTGTTTGACCTCACATCGCGGAATTTGCCCGCAAACAGCATTCGTGAGAAACTGAACAAAATAGGTTGCAGTTCAATCTAGGGGTTTGCCAGAACAGAGAAAAATCCCGGTGAACTCCCGCATAACAGGGGGCAACCTGCAACTTATTGCTGATCGCCGGGGTCTTACCACACTATGTCTCACCGCGCCACCAGAGGACAGGCATGCTGGTCCAGCCCAGGTATAAACTGACCGAAGCGGAAGGCAGCATCGCCCGGGAGGACCTGGTCAGCAGGCTCATCCCGCTCAGCCTGGATGACGCGATCCACGCAGCGCGTGATGCGCTGGCCAGGCACCAGCAGCCTGACGGGCACTGGGTGTACGAACTGGAAGCGGACTGCACCATACCCGCCGAATTCATCCTGATGAATCATTTCGTCGGCGAGATCAACGATCACCTGGAACAGCAGATCGCGTCTTATCTCCGGGAACACCAGGCCGAACATGACGGCTGGTCTTTGTATAAGGGTGGGGTTTTTGATTTAAGCTGTTCCGTCAAGGCCTACTACGCCCTGAAACTCGTCGGCGACGATCCGAATGCCGAGCACATGGTGAGGGCCCGCAACGCCATACTGAACCATGGTGGGGCCGCCAACAGCAATGTGTTCACCCGCATCACCCTGGCGTTGTTCGGGCAAGTGCCCTGGCGGGCGACGCCCTTCATACCGGCCGAAATCATCCTCCTGCCGAAGTGGTTCCCGTTTCACATCAGCAAGGTTTCGTACTGGTCGCGCACCGTCATGGTCCCCCTGTTCATCCTGTGCACGCTCAAGCCCGCGGCAGCCAACCCCCGCGGGGTCGACATCCGCGAGCTGTTCATTATTCCGCCGGAGGACGAGCAGCATTATTTCCGCGTCACCACCCCGTTGAGCAGGATATTCCTGCTCCTCGACCATATCGGCCGTGTTGTCGAAAAGCTGGTGCCTGCGTTTATCCGCAACATTTCCATTCGCAAGTGCGAGCAATGGTTTCTGAGCCGGATGAACGAAGATCACGGCATCGGCGGCATCTTCCCGGCCATGGTCAATGTATTCGAATCGCTCGTGATCCTGGGTTATCCCCCGGATCATCCGGTGCGCAAGCAGGCCCGCAAGGCAATCGACCACCTGCTGGTCAACCGGGGCAATTCCATTTACTGCCAGCCCTGCGTCTCCCCGGTGTGGGACACGGCGCTCGCCTGCCAGACCATGATCGAGGTCGAAGGCTGTTCGGCGGAGACTCGCCGCGGTCTTGACTGGCTGCGGGCCAGGCAGCTCAGCGACGAACCCGGTGACTGGCGGGAGGTCCGCCCCAACCTGCCGGGCGGCGGCTGGGCCTTCCAGTACAGCAATTATCATTACCCTGACCTGGACGATACCTCCATGGTGGCCTGGGCCATGGTCCGGGTGGGATCGCCAGATTACGCCGCGGCCATCGATCGCGCCGCCGAATGGACGGCCGGCATGCAGTCCCGCAATGGCGGCTTCGGCTCGTTCGAGGTGGATAATACCCAGTATTACCTGAATGCCATCCCATTCGCCGATCACGGTGCGCTGCTCGACCCACCGACGGCGGACGTGACCGGACGATGCGTCGCCCTGCTGAACAGCGTCAACGGGGAGAAATATGCTTCCCATCTTCAGGCCGCGATCAAGTACATCAGGAAGGAACAGGAAGAGGACGGCTCCTGGTACGGGCGCTGGGGCACGAACTACATCTACGGCACCTGGTCGGTGCTGACGGCGCTGGAGATTGCCGGCGAAGACCCGCAGCAGGAGTACATCCGCCGCGCGGTCAACTGGCTTCTCAACGTCCAGAACGAGGACGGCGGCTGGGGCGAAAGCAATGACAGTTATTACCCGCCCAAGCACTGGCGCCCCCACAAGAGCACGCCGTTCCAGACCGCCTGGGCGTTACTGGCCCTGCTCGCCGCCGGTGAAGCCGGTTCCGAGGCCGTGCGTCGGGGTGTCGATTACCTGTTAAAACAGCAGAAACTCGACGGCCTGTGGCACGACGAATGCTACACGGCCCCGGGCTTCCCGCGTGTTTTCTACCTCAAATATCACGGCTACAACAAGTATTTTCCGCTGTGGGCACTGGCCCGCTTCCGAAACCTGACCCGCCAGAATTGACCGTTGGATTGATCGCGGCGCTGCCGGCTGAACTCAGGTGCCTGGCGCGGCAGATTGGCGCCTTCAATACCCCCATACCGATCAACCCGAAGCTGGTGGGCCTCGTCTCCGGCATGGGGCCCGAACGGGCGGGCCGGGCAGCGCAATCCCTGATCGAGGCGAATATCACGGCCCTGGTCAGCTGGGGCACAGCCTGTGCCCTGGATCCGGCGCTCCGACCCGGCGACCTGGTCCTTGCGGATATCGTCATTGCCGGCGACGGTCGGCGTTTTACACCGGATCCGGAATGGCGATCACGCCTCAGCGCGGCATTGATCGAAGCGGGGTTAACCGTCCATACCGGTCCGCTCGCCGAAACAGCCGGCAGGCTCGATTCCACCCGCACCAAGTCCGCACTCGCTGCGCGCACCGGGGCGCTGGCCGCTGACATGGAAACCGCCGCTATCATGAAGGTGGCCTGTTCAGCCCGGCGGCCCTGCCTCGCTATACGCGCCATTTCCGACACGGCAACAATGGCTCTGCCTGCCACCGTGCTGGATCAGATTGACGCCTATGGCCGGCCGCTGTGGCAGCCCTTTTTGTACGAAATTGTGCGCAGCCCGGCGCAACTTTCGCGACTCGTCCGGCTGGCCGCTGCCATGTACGCGGCAACGGTCAGCCTCGCCCGGGCAGCCCGGGCAGCGGAAAATGCCTTGCAAACTTCCGGCAGGGAATAAACCGGCCACCGACTTGCCAACCGCGTGCGGGTAGTTTATAAGGTCGGCCACTTTTTTACCTGAAGGGACCACAAGACCAGGATGCTGACAGAACAACAACTGCAGGATTTCAAACGGGACGGCTTCGTGATTGTGAGGGGGCTCTATACCGGCGACGAGTTGCGGGAAATCACCGCCTGGACCGACGAAGTGGCCAACTATCCCGAGGTCCCCGGAAAATACATGATGTATTTTGAAACGAGCCGGCTGGACCCGAGCCGGAAGATCCTCTCCCGGATGGAGGATATCGAACCCTATCACGGCGGTTTCAGCCGGCTCTTTTCCGGCGGGAAAATGCAGGGCACGACCTCCCGCCTGTTCGGTGAAGCGGCGGTCCTCTTCAAGGACAAGATCAATTTCAAGCTGCCGGGTGGAGACGGATTCAAGGCACACCAGGATGTCCAGGCGGGCTGGGACAGGTATGCCAGCCTGCATATCACGGCGCTGGTCAGCATCGATCCCTCCACCGCGGAAAACGGCTGCCTGGAACTTGCGCCCGGACAGCACGCGCGCGGGCTGCTCGGCGAGCCCTGGAAGCCGCTAGAAGAAGACGCGCTGGATTACGTGGCCGTGCCCACGGCGCCGGGTGACGCCGTTTTCTTCGATTCGTACGCACCGCATCGCTCCGGCCCGAACACGACCCAATCGGCCCGGCGCGTTCTTTACGTCACCTACAACCGTCTTTCCGAAGGTGATCACCGCCGCCAGTATTACGAGGACAAGCGCAAAAGCTATCCGCCTGACTGTGAACGGGT
>CAZXGW010000101.1:3371-5836 GCA_964640355.1 uncultured Enterobacteriaceae bacterium | reverse complement strand
GAAACCCTCAAGGCCAACCGCTTTGACGCCGCCGAGAGCTTCATCGACAGCGGCGAGCGGTTCGCGCCGGGACTGGCGACCCTCCAGTCGGCGCGTGAATCTGTCGCCCAGGCCAGGGACGCACATGAGAAACAGCAGCTTATCGCCGGCCTGAAGCAGGACTTCACCGGCCAGATCGAAGGCAACCAGGTCATCAAGGCGCTGGAATTCTACGATAAACTCAAGGCGGAGCTGCCCGCGGATGACCCGTTCATTACCACCGAGGCGCCCGGGCTGCTGGCCAAAAGCTACAGCGTTCTGGCGAAGAGCCGGTTCGAGGCCAAGGATTACGCCAATGCCAAAAAACTCGCCGATGAAGGCCTGAAATACGACCCGCAGAACGCCTCGCTGCGCCAGGCCCGCGCCGAGTACACCGCCGAGGCGAACATCGAGGAACTTTCCGGCAGGTTCAAGACGGCGCTGACCTTCAATCCGGACGAGGTGCTGGCCCAGCTCGGCGAGATCGAGAGCGCGGCGCCATCCAGGTACAGCAAGTTCCGGCAGGATTCGATCAACCTGCTCCAGCAGCGCATCGAATCCCTGCGCGGGACGGATGAAAACTCGGCCGTGACCCTCGCCCAGAACGCCGCCGCGATCTTCCGCGGCACGGTGCTCGAAAAACTCAAGGACGAGCTGAAACCCAAGCCCTGGCCGGAAGGGGCGCTGGCGCGGGCCGCCCTCAACGGCGGCAAGCTGACCGAGGCGACCACGATCCAGCAGGCCGCGGCCGCGGAGTTCACCGGCCATCCCGAATTCGTGGCGTTTTCCGAGGAGCTGTCGGCCAAAAAGCAGGAGGCGCTGAATGCCTTCGAGTTGTACCAGCAGGAAAAAGAAGCCGCGGGCGAGGATTATGAACAACTCCAGGCGGCCAAAAAACAGCTCCTGCGGGCCCAGGCGATCTGGATTGACAACCCGGACTACGACGCCGCCGTCGAGGATATCGATAACCTGATCGCCGCGAACAAGCCGGCGGCGAAGAAGATCATCCAGCGGGAGACAGTGGACATCGAAGCGACCATCGCCAAGGCGGAACCGGGCACGGCCACGGTCGCGAAGAAGGAATGGAAACCGATTTCCAGCGGGCGCGAATGCAATACCAAGCTGGCCGGCTACGGCAAACGGGCCAAGGCGATCTGCTATGACCTCGTCAACGACGGCTGGCGCGGGCCGCTGATGGTGGTCGTCCCCACCGGCGGCGAATTCCAGAGCCCCTTCGCCATCGGCAAGTACGAAGTCTCGGTCGGGGACTGGAGCAAATACTGCGCCCTCACCGGCCGCTGCAAGCCCGAAACCAACAAGGAGAAGTTCGACGAGCCGGTGACCTCCGTCAGCCTGAAGGAGGCGGAGGAATACGCCAAATGGCTGTCGCAGCGCACGGGTAAATCCTACCGCCTGCCGACCTCCGCCGAATGGCTCCACGCCGCGAATGCCGAGGGCAACAAGGGCATGAAGAAGGACTTCAACTGCCGGGTGTCCGTGGGCGAAAAGGTCATCAAGGGGACGGGACCGGTGAGCGTCACCACCGGCGTCACCAATGACTGGGGTCTCAAAAACTTCATCGGCAACGTCCAGGAATGGGTGATGGACGGCGGCGGCGTCAAGGCCCGCGGCGGTGCCTACCAGGACGCCCATTCCAAGTGTGACACCTCGCTCGAACGGCCCCACAGCGGCAGTGGCGACGAGGCCACGGGCTTTCGCCTGGTCCTGGAAGAAGTTGGATAAGCGCTGAGCCGGGAACTGCAACCATCATGACCGGCAAGAGCTTACGCGCGTTGGCAAAGGAGTTTGCCAACGGCGCTCTCGGCCGGGAAGCCTACCGCAAGGCCCGCCGGGAATTGATCGAAGGGGTGCTGGCCGGGAGGATCCAGGTCGAAGCGCAGGAATTCAGGGCGCCGGTGGAAGTTGACCTGGATATCACCGCGGAAAGCGACCGCACTGCCCTCCGGCCGGAACGGGCGCCGCGGCCATCCGCCCCGCCATCCCCGCCCCCGGCAGCGGCCCCCGCCTACCGGCGATCCCATCTTGCGTGGATTGTTGGCAGCGCGGTGGTGATCCTCCTCTGCCTCATCATCCTTGCAGTGCTAATAAAGGGGTCAGACCCCTTTTTCTCGGAACCCTTTTCCCTTGAAAAGGGGTCAGACCCCTTAAAGGGCGCGGAACAGATCGAGGAGTTTCTGCAGGAAAACAACTGGACGGACTATCGCCTGGATGAGTTTCTGGCGGAGTGGCGCGCCCTGAGCCCGGAGGAACAGGCGGCGGCCCGCAGTGCGCCGGCCATGACGCGGCTTGCCAATGCCATCAACCAGCAATTGATCGAGGAACGCGCCTTGATCGGATTGGGAGCCGACGAGAAGGCCAGGGACCGGCAGACCGCGCTGGTGAATTTCGCCGAGCAGGTGGGGATCAACGCCACACCAATAAAATAA
>CAZXGW010000101.1:0-3271 GCA_964640355.1 uncultured Enterobacteriaceae bacterium | reverse complement strand
CTGATCTGGCTGGCGCGCTTCTCGAAGTAGGCATTTTTAATAAACTCGTATTCGTCGATGGCGGCCTCGGCCACGAGTTTTTTCGCGCTCAACAGGTCGGCCTTGAAATCAACGTAATTGAGCGTTAGCAGGCCGGCCTTGAGTTCGGTGTTATCGAGGTAGAAGACGGGGTTCAGGATGCCGTTGTCCACGGCAAGCCCCAGGGCATCGCGGATGGTGGCCGGGCCGAAAAACGGCACCATGAGAAACGGCCCCGATCCCACGCCCCAGTACGCCAGGGTCTGGCCGAAATCCTCGTCATGCTTCGGCAGCCCCATCGGCGTCGATACGTCGAAAAATCCCACCAGGCCGATGGTCGAATTGAAGATAAAGCGCGAAGCGTCGGACAATGCCTGATCGATCTTGAACTGTAGGATGTCATTGACGACGACAGCGATATCGTTCAGGTTGTTGAAAAAGTTGGTCACACCGCGGTCCACGAAATTCGGCGTGATGGCCTGGTACAGGTTGCTGACGTGATTGAAGAGGACGTTGTCCATCGTCTCGTTAAATGAATAGACGCCGCGATTGAAACCTTCCCACGGGTCGCGCGGATCGCCGGAACCCGTTGTTGCGCACCCGCCGGCCGAGACGATTAGTACCGCCGCGCACGCCGCCCTCAACACGGCAAAGACTCCCCTTGGCATAAGGTGTACTCCTTGTTGTGATGCTTCAAGCCCGGATATACGCATCCGGAAACGGTATACCGTGATCGTTTTTATAGTCTTGAAATATCCGTCCTTCCCGCCACGCGGGTAATATGTCAAAACACGGCGGCCGTGTAAACAAGCATATTGTCCGGCCGTGGCAGTCCATGCAGAATGATCGTTGGCGGACACCTGGAATGCCCTATCACCGGTGATCCTGGTAACGTGCGTGGGATGAAAAAACCAGCTACTCCTGCCATCGGAATCCGCCATCGTGACGCAACCTTAAATTCGTTTTTTAACGTCTTTTCGAGGATCGCCGGCGTCCAGGCTGGGCGGGCAATACATGGCGATGAATGCGGCGGCGTGACACTTAACGACCTTGGCGAAAAAATACATGCCGATACCTGCTGATAATATCGATACCGCTGAAAAACGGAAATTCGATGCCCTGGCCGCCGACTGGTGGGACGAGACAGGCCGGTTCAAGGCGTTGCATGACATCAATCCCGTGCGGCTCGATTACATCGAGCAGCGCGCAGGACTGGTGGGCAAGGTTGTGCTGGACGTCGGCTGCGGGGGCGGCCTGCTCACCGAGGCCATGGCCGGGCGTGGCGCCCGCGTCACCGGCATCGACGTGAGTGAAGAAATGCTGGCCGTGGCCCGCCGGCACGCGGCGGGCCTGCCCATCGAATACGCCTGCACCAGCCCCGAACGGCATGCCGAACTCCATCGCAATGAATACGACGTGGTCACCTGCCTGGAGATGCTCGAACACGTCCCCGATCCGGCATCGGTCGTTCGCGCCTGCGCGTATCTCCTCAAGCCCGGCGGACACGCCATTTTCTCCACGCTCAACCGCACGCTTGCGGCGTACCTGTGCGCGATCATCGGCGCGGAATACCTCCTCCGGATCCTCCCCCCCGGCACGCACCGCTATGCGAATTTCATCCGGCCGTCCGAGCTTGCGCGCTGGTGCCGGGACAACGGGCTCGCCGTCAGGGATATCCGCGGCATGGCTTATCTGCCCCTCGCCGGCCGCGCCTGGCTGACGTCCCGCCCCACCGTCAATTACCTCCTGCACGCCTGCCGCGAGCCCTGACCGCAGATGATCAGCGCGGTCTTTTTTGACCTGGACGGGACCCTGGCCGATACGGCGCCCGATCTCGCCGGCGCGCTCAACCAGTTGCTCGAGGAGCACAAGCGTCCGCTTCTGCCGTTTGAAATTATCCGCCCCGCGGTTTCCCACGGGGGAAACACCCTGCTGCGTCTCGCCTTTCCCATCGCCGAAGACGAACCCGAATTTGAAGGGCTCAGGACGCGGTTTCTCGAACTCTATGACAGCCGCCGGCATCGCGGCACCTCCTTCTTTCCGGGGATGCCGGAAGTGCTGGAGGCGCTCGAAAGCGAAGGCCTGCGCTGGGGGGTGATCACGAACAAGCCCGCCTGGCTGACGCATCCCCTCCTCGAGACGCTCGGGGTGGCCGAGCGCGTGGCCTGCATTGTCAGCGGCGATTCGACCGATCACCGCAAACCGCATCCCGCCCCGGTCCTGCATGCCTGCGAGATCACCGGATCGGCCCCCGCCGCGTCGTTGTACGTCGGGGATGCGGAACGGGACATCGCCGCCGGCCGGGCGGCCGGCCTGCATACTTTGATCGCCCGTTACGGCTACATCGGCGGCGAGGAAGACCCGGCGCAATGGCAGGCGGACGGCATGATCGATCACCCGCAGGAGATCATCGACTGGATCCACGCCTTCCGGGCGGGATCATGAGCGCGCAGGAATATTGCCGCCAGAAGGCCGCCCCGCCGGGTTCAAATTTCCATTACAGCACGCTCTATCACCCGGCACCGATCCGCCGCAGCCTGTTTGCCCTCCACGCCCTGGCCGCCGAGGTCGGCCAGGTCATCGAGGAATGCTCGGACCCGGGGGTCGCGCGGATGAAACTCGCCTGGTGGCACGAGGAGATCGGGCGCATGGCCGCCGGACAGGCGCGGCATCCTGCGGGCCAGGAACTTCAGGCCGTCCTCGACCGGTATGCCGTTACCCGGGATCACCTGCATGCACTCGTGCAGCACACCGAAGCGCGGCTCGAGTTGCGGCAACCTGAATCCTACGAGGCGCTCCTGGCATTCCTGCGGGAGGGTCCGGGGCTCCTGTGGCGGCTGTCCGCGGACATCTGCGGTTACCAGTCCCCGGCCACGCCTGCGATCTGCGGTGAAATCGGATGCTCGCTCGCCGTGTTTGAACTACTTCACCAGCTACGCCAGGACATCACCAGGGGCAGCCTGTTCCTCCCGGTGGACGAGATGGCTGATGCCGGCCTCGCAGCAGGCGATCTGTTTGAACCCGGAGGTTCCAACGTCAGGGATTTCTTCGCCCTGCAGATCGACCGCGTGGGGAAGGGCCTCGAGGATTGCTGCACGCGCCTGCCGGCCGTAGACCGCAGGCACCAACGGCACGGCCTGATCATGGCGCGCCTTGTCATCCAGACCTGCCGGGAGATCGCCCGGGACGGTTACCGCCCGGCGCAGCACCGCGTGGCCCTGACGCCCCTCCGGAAACTGTGGATTGCCTGGCG
>CAZXGW010000100.1:0-5994 GCA_964640355.1 uncultured Enterobacteriaceae bacterium | reverse complement strand
TTCAAGGGACTTTCACCCGGCCGATGAAATTGGTATCGGTCCCGAACCAGATCTCGCGCGTCGGCGGATGAAAATACATGTGCCTCACTACGCCGCCGCCGCTGGGAATCTCCGTAATGCTGGAAAACGCCCCGGTCGCGGGATCAAAGCTGACCAGACTGTTCGGCTTGGACCCCGTTTCCACAAACCATAACCGGTCCCGATCATCGACCGCCATCGCGTAGGGCTTTGCATTTTCACCGCCGGGCACGGGCCGCTCGGTATATATGCGCGTCGCCGGATCAAACCGCCCGAGGCGGCCGGTGGCGTAGTCCACGAGCCATAGTTTATCGCGCGAGGTGATCGCCAGGCGTCTCGGCCGGCTGTCCGTGCGAAACAATACGTATTCCGTCAGGCGGAACGTGGCCGGATTGACCGTGGCCAGCCGGTTGCTGCCGAGGAGGGCAATCCACGGCCTGTCCCGTGAATCCACGGCGATCCCGTACGGCCGGGCCCCCTTCGTTCGCAGCGGCACCAGCCTGATCTCACCCGTCTCGACAAACAGTTTGCCCACGGCATTGCCAAACTGCGCCGTAAACCAGATGTCACCCTTGCTGTCAAAGGCGAGGGTGTGGGGATCCTTAACGTCGGGATCGGGCATGGGGAATTTCCTGATTTCTCCCGTCGCGGGATCCAGTCTGCCGATGTAACCCTGCAGGTTGCCTGCATACCAGACAATGCCGTCTTCATCCACCACCAGGTTATGTGGCCCCGTGCTTTCCTCCAGGTCATATTTCCTGAATTCCTCGGTCGCGGGATCGAAATAGGCAAGGTAGTCGCCTGCCTGGCCGCAAAACCACACGCGCCCCGCCGCATCCACATAGGGATCGCGGGGCCGCGTTTTCTCCCACGGCACCAGCCATTCCCGGATATCCACCGGCTCGGCCTGGACGGTTACAACGCCGGCAAAGGCCACCAGCCAGAGGAGCAGTAATCTCAGGCAGGAAAAAATGATCCTGTCGCGCATCGCCAGCATCCTGACAAACATGGATTCTGGACAGTATCGTGCAGCCGCTGAGGAAATTCAAAGATCAAGGCCTTCTTGCGGCCATGCGTTCGACGTATAGTAAGCGGGGAAGAAAGTGGGGATAACGATGTGAGCACGGATCATGAAAGGCGATCCCAGGAGACCGCGGACGCGACGCGGCGGTTTCTGATCGGCGTCAATGCCGGCGGCGCAGTACTGGCGGCATGGCTCGCCGCCGCCCTGATCGATCAGGGAATCCCGCCGCGCTGGATCACGGGACCGCTCCTCGCCTTCACCCTCGGCGTCACCTTCGCCGGGATCAGCCTGTTCCTGGCCAAGTACCGTGCCATCCAGCGCAGCCTCGCCGGGCCGGAAAACGCCACTTCGCAGAAATTCAAACGCTGGTATATGCGCAGTTTTACCTGGGACATCGCCTCCGGCATTTTCTTCCTGCTGGGTGCAGGATGCGTGCTGGCAAAGATCTTCCGCCTCGGCTGAGGCGGGGGAAACTGCTGCTGCTGAATTAGAAGGACACACGTCCCTGTGTGCAAAGGGGTTACCACCCCGGGAAGGTCGTTAAATCCCTTTAACAATCCGGGCTATTTCAATTCCAGCTTTGCAGGTTGATTTTCCAGCTGCCATCACTCTGCTTTTCCAGGACGTTTGAAATGTTTCCATCGAACTGGATGACGTTTCCGTCCGGGGTAATACGAGTAGCCTTCCACAGCGCGGATTGATAGGCGATATTCCCTACAATGCGGAGATCGACCGGATAAATGACATAATCCGTCACGCCCACGCGTTTCAGATTATCCCAGTATCCTTTTATCGCCTGGTGATCCGAAAGAATTTCACTGCTGGGCGGCAGCATGATGGCGCTATCGGTATACATCCCAAGCAAGGCCTCGGTATCGCCCTGTAAGAACACGTTCACCCACCTGGCATTCAGGTCATCGATGGCCGATGATTCTCCGTTACCGGCGGTGGCCGTGGTCGTGGACGTGACCATAATCATTAGCAAAAACAGCGACTTGAGAAGATTCATACGCTTTACCTCGTCGACTACCCGGTGCAGGAATTTGACCCGTCTGTAGCACCGGTTAACAGACACGGATTGTGCAATGCAATAAAGATAGGTATGATCAGTTCTGTTTACAATACTAGATTTGTTGAATTATTGTTTCCTTTTTGGAAACAATCAAAAAGGTGTTTCCGTGGATAAACTTACCAGCATGAAGGTCTTTGCGACGGTCGCCAAAAACGGCAGTTTCTCGGCCGCCGCCGGGGAGCTGGGCATGTCCCGGGCCATGGTGTCGAAACATATCAATCACCTGGAAAACAGCCTGGGCATTCGGCTGCTGAACAGGACCACCCGACACATCAGCCTGACCGAGGTGGGAATGAGTTACCGCGATCGATTAAACGGTATTCTGTCGGAGATAGAAGAGACCGAACTGTCCGTCACCCAGTTGCAATCCGAACCGCGCGGTACGTTGCGGATCATGGCCCCACCCTCGTTTGGTGCTTTTCACCTGGCCCGCGCCGTCACGGCCTACAAGGAACACCACCCCCGGGTCACCATAGAATTGATTTTGTCCTACCGGACTCCCGATCTGGTTGAGGAGGGAATGGATATGGCCATCCATGTCGGCAGGCTTGACGATTCCAATCTCGTTGCCCATCAATTGTCGTCCAGCCGAATGGTTGTGTGCGGTTCACCGGCCTACTTCGAAAAACGGGGCATCCCGGAAACACCGGATCAACTTGAACATCACAATTGTCTCGTCCTTGAATACCGCTCACCACTGTCGGGCTGGAAATTCATACTGAACAACAGCGAAAAAATCATTCACGTGGCCGGAAATCTCGTATCCAATATGGCTGACGCACTTCGAATAGCCGCCATTAAGGGATGCGGCCTGGTACAACTGCCGAGTTACATGGTGGGGCTGGATATCCAGTCAGGACGTCTGAAACCTGTTTTGGAGAAATACGAAGCGCATGGCGTGCCCATATACGTGATCTATCCTCATCGTAAACACCTGTCGGCAAAGGTGCGCACCTTCCTGGATTTCATGCAGGAGCATTTTCACTCCCCGCCCTACTGGGACGAATGGATGTACCAGAGATAATCCCGCGCCGGGAACATCCTGCAGCCGCCCATGTCCTATAATAATGAGCAAGGCACCGGGTTGGCAGCATGCGGGATCGGCATTACCAAACCAAACTGGCTCTGGTTATACGAGTTGCCACCCTTCTTGTATTTAGCCTGCCCGACACCGTATATGCCGCCAACTCACTTGGATCATCCTCCGGTTACCGGGGCACACAGGGACTCTCCGGCGGCTACAGCGGTCTGAACAGGGGCCATGGCCGGCACTTGTCTGGCGCGCGCCATAGTCCCCGCTCTGAATTTTCCTCCACTGTCAATCGGCACAGCCTGACTGGCCGCGCCGGCACAAACACCGCCGGGAACGGGCGCTCGGGCAGCCGGCAGGATCGTGGCGACGCTCGACGATGGCCGTCAGCGTCCGGACTGGAGAGATTCAACACAGCGCGGGACGGTCATGATCACAGGAAAATACAGGGTTTCAGCGGCGGCCATGGACATGCCGGCATCGCCGAACCGCAAACGATCACCGGCCGGATGGATCGACGGAAAATACGAAACAGCACCGCCACGCACCTCACCCGGGGAACGGTTGCAGGTATTGCACCGGGAACCGCTATCACCCGATCATCCGTCATCGGCCGGCATGAAACCGCGAGGCATTTTGAGCCCGTCCGGCCAGGAAAAAACTTCGCGCGCCTGACAGCGACCGCCGGGCTGCGGGATATCACCGATAAAAAAGTCATTGCGCCGCTAACGCAGCATAAACCCCTCACCGGCCGCGTGCACCCCCTCCATCACAAACACCACGGGCATCACGATCATCACGGACATTTCAAACATCACGGTCATCACAAGCACCACGGGCATTTCAAACGAATTGTTTTCTTTCCCCTTGTGTTTTTCTCCTACAGCAGCTTTTACAGCCCGTATGGTTATTATCCCGGGTACTGTCCCTACGCTTACCCCGGTTACCGGTCCTCCGGCTACCGTCCCCCCGCCTACAGCTACGAGGAACCCGTTTATCCGGCGGGCAAGCCCTACGGGCTGGACAGTCCGGGGTGGACCTACCTTGCCCAGGGAAATTTCCAGGAGGCAATCAATGCGTTCGCCAGGGATATACAATCCTTTCCGGACGCAGGGATACCCAAGGTCGGTTTTGCACTGGCCTCCGCGGCCGCCGGTGACCTGACGGCAGGCGTGCTGGCCATGCGCGAGGCATTTCACGTGGATCCGGATGCCATCCGTTACCTCCACCCTGATATAAAGGTGCTCGCGATCATCGATGATCTTGTCGATAAATACGAACAGGAACTCCAGCAGGACAACAAGCGTCCGGACGAGGCCTTCATGGTGTCCGCGCTGCGTTTCCTGAAACGGGATTACGGGAGCGCCCATCAAGCCATAAACCGGGCGATAAGAGACGGCGACAACAGTTCAAGCCTGGGCAACCTGCATAAACTGGTCGATGAGCAGTACACCGGCAAAACGGCGGGCAACTACCGTTGAACCGGAACTAGCGGTGCAGCCTCCCTTTCGCCCGTTTCTGCAGCAGTAAACATGAATTGCCCCGCCTGTGGCTCCGGCAAGCTGTCCTCCTGGACGGTCTGGGTGGCTGTCCCTTACTGGCCTCTACACTGTCCGGATTGCGGGGCGGAATGCAGGCCTGAAAAAACCGGGGTCGCGCGCTTCTCAACCTTTCTGCTCGCGCTGCCCGCAGGAACCGTGTTAACGCTGGGGGTAGTCGGCATCTACTGGAACACCGTGGTTTTTCTTCTTATCTGTCTTTTCAGCCTGGCGCTGGATTACTTCATTGACAGGAAGCTCGTAAGGCTTTCAGTAAAAACTCGTGAGGCAGGAAATACCGATAGCAGGCAGGGAAGCGGACACCCTCCCAGATGATCTTAGTGCCGGCACGCTGGCGAGAGACACATTCTGGTTTTCCTTGGAAAAAGCAGATTGCCCCATTGTTACCATCCTGCCCTTTCGTCATGGCGGGCCAGGTTTAAAGCCGGCCGTCGCCGGCAGGGATGCCGGCGTCGAGCCTACAGGGATGTATTCACGGCGTGCCGGCGTAAACCTGGCCCGCCAGGCCACATTGCCAGACGATGTCAGAAGAGGAAAAAATGGAATGTCTCTCTCGCCAGTGTGCCAGCGTACACCCGGGTAACAGGAGGACTGTTCGCTTTTTCCCGGGAAAAAGCGAACAGTCCTCTTATCCCCTGAAAAAAGCAGAATATACCCTTGTTTCTTAGTTAGCCCGGTTTGCCATCCGCGCGCGGCCGCACCAGGATGGGTGTATAGACATACAGGAATAACAGGAAGGCGCCCAGCCAGAACACGCCCGAAAGAACAACCGTGTGCAGGTAAGTCATCGGCAGCACCGGCCCCAGAACGCGCGCGAGCGCCGCAAGGGTGATCAGGACATAAGCGGCGACGATCGGCGCCGGGGCGATCAGCGGCCGGCCGGTGTGTCCAAGCGAAGCGCGCGTCATCACGGCAATGATCATGCCGGTAAAGGCGCCAAGTGTCAGGGCATGCAGCCAGGTAGAAGCGAACGCCGCATGGCCGAGCAGGAAAATACCCTTGAGGGCCAGGCCGATAATCACCCAGGCATATGCGACATGCAGGATCCAGACGATGGGAATGCCGATGCCCCGCAGGGTTTGCCAGCGCGCCAGGCGGATCGCATGGATAAGGGCCGCGAGGATCGCCAGCACACCCGCCACCCGTGAGTCCCGCCACCCCAGGTCAACAACAAGGATCAGCAGGATACTGGCCACGGCCGCGCGGTCCAGTGCGGGGAACGGCATGATGGCAAACGTCTGGTCCGTGCGCCGTATGGCGCTCAGGGTAAAGGCGGGCACGATTCGCCCGC
>CAZXGW010000099.1:0-6067 GCA_964640355.1 uncultured Enterobacteriaceae bacterium | reverse complement strand
GGGATGTGCCTGCGGGTTTTTACCTCATTGTAACAACAACGGTAAAATGGTGGCAGGTTCGGTATTTCGGTGCAGAATGTCGCCCGTAGGCTCACTATCCGGACGGGCGGGGCGGACATAGGCCAGATGTCAAAACAAATCAGGGATACACGGTTGTACCTGCGCCTGCTGCGCTATGTCATGCCTTACTGGCGGCTGTTTCTGGTGGCCATCGTCAGCATGATCGTGCTGGCGGCGACCGAACCCGCCGTGGCCGCCCTGATCAAGCCCATGCTGGACGGCGCCTTCATCGAGCAGGACCCGCACACCATGGTCCTGGTTCCACTGCTCTTCATCGGGCTGTTCATCATCCGCGGCCTGGCGGCCTTCACCGGCGGCGCATCACTGCACTGGGTGGCCAACAAGGCGGTCATGGATCTGCGCGCCGGGATGTTTAGGCGTCTTTTGGCCTTCCCCAGCCAGTTTTACGACCTGCATCCGACAGGCCGGCTGATGTCGAAGTTCACCTTTGATGTGACCCAGATCCGGGACGCGGCGACGAATTCGGTGACCGTGCTGGTGCGCGATTCCCTGGCGATCATCGGCCTCGTCGCCTGGATGTTTTACATCAACTGGCAGCTTGCCCTGATTGTCATGCTCGGCGCACCGTTTATCGCCCTCACGGTGTTCATCGTACGCCGGCGCTTGCGCCGGATGGGGCGCAAGGTCCAGGAATCCATGGCCGATATCCACCATGTGCTGGGGGAGTGCATCGAAGGCCACAGGGTCGTGAAGCTGTACGGCGGCCAGGCGCAGGAAATGGCGCGGTTTAACGAGGCGATCAACAACAACCGCCGCTTCATGATGAAATACGCCATGGCGGCAGTCGCCACCACACCGCTCATCCAGTTGATCGCGGCGATGGCGATCGCCGCGATCATCTTCATCGCCACGTCCCAGGCCGCCGCCGGGACGCTGAGCATCGGCGCCTTTATCTCGTTTTTCGGCGCCATGGTCATGATTCTGGCGCCGCTTAAAAGGCTGGTGGGGGTGAATGAACACCTGCAGCGCGGCCTGGCTGCCTGCGAGAGCATCTTCGAACTGCTGGACGAGCCGGCGGAAACTGCCGAGGGCAGGCGCGCGCCGGGGCGCCTGCGGGGCGAGATTGAATTCAAGGACGTCAGTTTCCGTTACCGCAACCGGGAGGCCAGCGCCCTGCGCCACGTCAACCTGCGCATCACGCCGGGGGAGACCGTGGCCCTGGTCGGACCGTCCGGGAGCGGGAAGACCACCGTCGCCCACCTGATTCCGGAGTTTTACGTGGCGAACAGCGGCCGGATCCTGATCGACGGCATGGACATCCGGGAATGTACGCTGGAAGCACTGCGCGAGAACATCGCCCTGGTCAGCCAGGATGTGGTGTTGTTCCATGACACCATCCGCAACAACATCGCCTACGGGACACTGCGTGGGCGCAATGAGCGGGACATCATCGAGGCCGCCAGGGCTGCCCACGCCCTCGAATTCATCGACCAGATGCCGGAGGGCATGAATACCCTGATCGGCGAAAAGGGCGTCTGGCTTTCCGGAGGCCAGCGCCAGCGCCTGGCGATCGCCCGGGCAATCCTGAAAGATGCGCCGATCCTGATCATGGACGAGGCGACGTCCTCTCTGGATACGGCCTCGGAGCGACTGATCCAGTCGGCGCTGGAGCGGCTGAAGCAGAACCGCACCTGCCTCATCATCGCCCATCGCCTGTCCACCATCGAGAATGCGGATAGGATCCTCGTCATCGATCACGGCGAGATCGTGCAGGCGGGTACGCACCGGGAACTCCTGCAGGAAGACGGCGTCTATGCGCGCCTGCACAAGGTGCAGTTTGCGGAACCGGTAAACTGACGTCAGGCTGGCGCTTGCGGGGGTGCCGCCGGGGGCCGGAAGGCCCTGATGCGCGACGCCAATTCAACCAGCAAGTCCCGCTGGCTCCCGTAGCGCGCCGCGACGTACAGGCCGGTGATGTCATTAACCTCGCCGGCAAGGTCGCGGCGCCTGCCGGTGACGCGCCGGGCATAGGCCAGGGGTCCCTCGCTGGGCCGGCGGCCGAGACCGCGGCGCGCCAGTTTTCCGCAGAACCGGTCATACAGCGCCCGCGCGGGATCCGGATGCGGCCGTCTCTCCCGCACCAGCCAGGCCGTGAGCAGCGCGAAAACGCCGCCGCCCGCCACCACGGATAACAGCGCCAGCAGCTTGAGGTCCACGCTGTAGAGACCCAGTTCGCCGAGTAACTGCATCTGCCGCTGTGGGCCATAGCTGATCACCCACTGGTTCCACTGGTTATTGACCGCATCCCAGGTATGGCGCAGCTGCTGCCAGGCGTCCCGGGACCACAGGCTGCGGTTGAACACAAACGGGATATCCCGGATCGCCTCCGGCAGGGCGCCTTCGATGCCCTGCTGGATGCGTGCAGGTGACACGGCGGAGGTAGGATCCACGCGGACCCAGCCACGGCCGTCGAGCCACACTTCCGCCCAGGCATGGGCGTCCCGCTGGTAGACGATGAAATAATCGCCGACCGGGTTGTAATTACCTCCCTGGTAACCCGTGACCACGCGCGCCGGGATCCCCGCCGCACGCATCAGGATCACGAACGCCGCGGCGTAGTGTTCGCAAAAGCCCTTCCGGGTTTTGAACAGGAAATCATCCACGGTATCCGTCCGTGTCAGCGGCGGGCTCAGGGTGTAATAAAAATCGGCTTCATTGAACAGGCGCAGGGCGCGTTCGATGATCGCCAGCGGTTCGGATTCCTCCGCTCGCCACGAACGGCCCAGGGCCACCGAACGCTTGTGCAGGTAAGGCGGCAACTGCAGGGCGCGCCTGAGGTCAGCCATGCTGCTCCGGTCCAGGTAATAGTCGGGATAGGACGTGAGTTCATAGCGCTGGCGCTGGCGCACCGGCGTCCACGAGAGGAACTGCAGGTCGTGCGTGACATGGCTTTGCCGGGGTGCGGAGGCCGGCATTTCCAGCGCGAACAGCCAGCGCTGATTGCTGGGTTCCAGGGTGACGGCATAACGCACGCCATCGCCGCGCACGCGGAGCGGTGCAGCCGGGCGCGCCGTGTCATCGCGGATCCAGGCGCGGCCGTCGGTGAACCACAGCACCGGCCCGCGCCAGTAGAGTTGGGACTGCTCCGGCACGCGCCCCTCAAACTCGACGCGAAAGGCCACGTCGTCGCTCTGGATCAGGCGGCTGATGCTGCCCGGCTCCATGACGTCATCGATCCCGGCGAGACCGGCATGCGCGTCTTTCGGCAGGCCCCAGAGCGGACCGTTGATGCGCGGAAACAGGACAAACAGGATGAGCATGAAGGGACTGGCCTGCAGCAGCAGTTTTGCGCTGAAGCGCAGCGCCGCCGGAACTGACAGGCCGCGCCCGCGATCGCTGATCATGATCAGGCTGGCCGTGATCACGAGCACGGCCGGGATCATGCCGGCGGCCGTGGCGATCGACTGGGTATAGAAGAAGCGGGTGATGACAAGAAAGTAGCCGAGGAAGGCGGCGATAAAGAAATCGCGCTCATGTCGGATCTCCAGTACCTTGAATCCGGTCAGCAGCACCAGCAGCGAGGTGCCCGGGTCCCGCCCGGCCAGCGTTCCGTGATGGAGATAAACGCCGAGGAAACACGCCAGCACGAAGATCGTGCGGGTCGCCTGGGACAGGAATGAGGGGCTGAGTTCTACCGGCCGATGCCTGAAGACGGCCGCGAAGCGCCACACCAGCATGGCCAGGGCCAGCGTGCTGACCCACGCGGGCAGGTCGATCGTGTGGGGCACCACCGCCAGGCCGATGCCCGCCAGCAGCCAGCCCAGTGCCGGTGTTATCAGTACGGTCTGATCGGATTCAGCCGGCATGGTGTAGACCGAATCTCGCCAGGCCTTCCAGGCATATCCGCTGGTGGCCCGCACCGCGGCCGGGGACGTGGCGGGTGCTCGGGATGTCGAGGCCATAGCTGTACCCCAGGCGTTCAGCGGTGATGATCCACAGGCACAATTGCGACAACCGGGCTTCGATCGTTGCGAGATGCAGGACAGCGTCGAAGTTCAGCATAAGCGTGTGCCCGCCTTCGCCGCTGAAGCGTTTGATCAGCAGGGGCTGTTCGCGGGCGAGGGCCTTCCAGATGATTGCGCGGATCGAATCGCCAGGGTGGTATTGCCGGAAGCCGACGAAATCATGCATGCCGGCGCCCGTCCCCCGTTGTCCCGGGTGATAGGCGGGGAGCGGGGCCGGCAGACGCTCCACGCCGGCCGGGGCGGGATAGACCACGCAGACCCGGGACAGGGTGACGTAGGACCAGGCCCGGAACAGGCCCATCGGAAAGCAGGTGGCAATGACCAGGCGTCCAAGGGGCAAAAGACCGCGGTGCCTGGCCGGGACGGGAACCAGTACCCGCTGGTAGCTGTCGGCCGGGACGTCAGTGGTTACCGGCGTGGTGTGAGCCGCGGTGGATTTACCGTTGCGTACACCCTCCGGACGGCTGACCAGCTCCAGGGCGTGGCGCGCCAGGCCGTGCCGGTTGGCGATGACGATCGGAAAGTACGCGGTGCTGCCGGCGAACACGGGCTCCGGCACCGCCGCCGTGAGGACCAGGCCGACGAGATTGCGGTAGGTGTGCACCATGCCGATCAGGAACACGCCACCGAGCAGGAAGGTCAGCAGGAACGCCAGGCTGTTGTTGTAGTTCACCGCTCCCAGCAGCATGGTGAGCAGCAGCAGGGAGAAGAGCAGGCCCTGGCGGGTGGGCAGAATGTACACGCGCTGCCGTGTACTTTCGTGAAACGCCGGGGCCTCCTGCCCGGCCGCGGGCCGCAGGCGTTCCAGGACGACGCTGGACGGCATGCCTCAGGGGATAGGGACCTGGCGAATCAGGTGACCGCCGGGGTCGATGACGGGAGCGGCCGAATCCTGGACCGGGCTGAGCCGGTGGCCGATCACGCTGGGCAGGATAGCCTGGACATCTTCCGGCAGTACCTGGGCGTGACCTTCGATCAGGGCCCAGGCCCTTGCGCAATACAGGATGGCGAGACCCGCCCTGGGTGACAGGCCGTTCGTGTAATCGCTGCAATTGCGGCTGTACTCCAGCAGGTCCTGGAGATAATCGAGGATGGCGGCCGAGACATGGATATGCACCGCCTGCTTTTGCAGGGCGATCAGGCGTTCCGGCGTGATCACCGGTTTGACCTCCTCGAGCAGTTCCCGGCGATCGCTGCCCATCAGCAGTTCCCGTTCCGCGTGGTTGTCGGGATAACCGAGATGGATGCGCATCATGAACCGGTCGAGCTGGGATTCGGGCAGGGGATACGTCCCGACGTTGTTGGAGGGGTTCTGCGTGGCGATGACGAAAAACGGCCGGGGCAGGCTGCGGGTTTCGCCTTCCACCGTCACCTGGCTTTCCTCCATCGCCTCGAGCAGCGCGCTCTGTGTCCTCGGGGTCGCACGGTTCACTTCATCGGCGAGGATCACCTGCGTGAAAATCGGGCCATCGTGAAACCGGAAACTCGCCGTCTCGCGGTTGTAGATGGATACGCCGAGGATGTCCGCCGGGAGCAGGTCGCTGGTGAACTGGATGCGCTGGAATCCCAGGCCGAGCGTTTTGGCCAGCACGTGGGCCAGCGTGGTTTTGCCGACGCCCGGCAGGTCCTCGATCAGCAGGTGCCCCCTCGCGAGCAGGCAGGACAGGGCCAGGCGGATGACATTTTCCTTGCCGAGGATGATGCGGTTGCATTCGGCAACGACGGCTTCGATCTCGTCAATCGTGCGATCTGCCGCGATGTTCTGTTGTGCGATGGCCATCGTTTTAATTAATGGGGTCGGAGTCAATTAATAATACGCTCAGTTGTCACTGATCTCCCCCTTTTCGTCAAGCACCCCGCGCTTTCAGGACTAACAGGCAGATGGCCCACAGGCACAGACCGGCGGCAACGATCACCGCAAGGCCCGACAGCCACAGCGGGACATTCCACGCCCCGACGACGACCGGCCAGCGGTTTATCAGCCTTGTGGCCTGGAGCACGGCGATCAGCCCGAACACGAC
>CAZXGW010000098.1:0-6068 GCA_964640355.1 uncultured Enterobacteriaceae bacterium | reverse complement strand
AATGCGATTATTCCTGTGCGAGTTCTTTACGTGCGGTGGATGGCGTGATGATATCCTGCCTGAGAACCTGCTGCGGGAAGGAGAAATGATGCTGTCTGCAATCCTTCGTGATTTTCAGGACGCCGGGATAACCGATCAACTGCTTACGCGCGATGATCGGCTGCCCACGCCGGCCGGGATCGCGCCCCTGGCGCCGGGGAGCGATGTCTGGGCGACCTGGCAGGAGTGCCTGGCGCAGTCAGACGCCGCTATCCTGATCGCCCCGGAGACGGGAGGCCTCCTGCATCGGCTGACCCTCCTGGCGGAACAGGAGGCTTGTCCTGTCATCGGTTGTTCCTCGGAAGCCGTGAGGCTTGCGTCAAGCAAATCGGAAACCGCCAGGCGTCTCGCCGATCATCATCTCCCCCACATTCCGGCAATTGATGATTTAGCGTCAGTGTCCGCACGTGCCGGGGGATGGGTCGTCAAACCGGACGACGGGGCGGGCGGTGAGGAATGTTTTTTCTTCAAGAACACCGCGCCGCTGCGGGCTCATTTGGCCGAGGCGTCCGGAGGAAGAAAATTAATCACGCAGGAGTTCGTGGCAGGTGTACCCGCGAGCCTGTCGTTGTTGTGTCACCAAGGCCGGGCCCGTGTAGTGGCCTGCAATCACCAGCTGTTTGAATTCAATAACGGGCGGGGGCGGTTCAGGGGCGTTGTCGTCAACGGTCTGCGGCGCTATGCACCGGAATGCGAGCGGCTGGCTCATGCCGTTGCCCGCGCGGTTGACGGCCTGTCCGGTTACGTCGGTGTCGATCTGATTATCACGAACCATGGCCCGGTAGTGGTGGAGATTAATCCGAGACTGACAACGGCCTACGCCGGTCTGCGCCGGTCCCTGGGCTGCAATCCGGCCGAATGGCTGTTATCCCTGCACAGGACCGGTCGCTTGCCGGAAATTCCTGAAATCGACGGTGAGCCGGTGACAGTGCAAGCGGAAACGACATGAGTGTGGATGTGTATATCGGCTGGGACGTGGGAGGCGCACATCTCAAGCTTTCGCAGGTCCACCGTAACGGCCAGGTCATCGGAGCGTACCAGTATGTATCTCCACTCTGGGAGGGCTTGAAGGTACTGGAAGAGGCGCTCGCCGCGGCTGCGGAATGCCTGCCGGCTTCATCACATCGTCATGCCATAACCACGACCGCCGAACTGGTCGATATCTTCCCGGATCGCCACGTGGGCCTCCGCAAACTTGCGGCTGTCCTGTGCCGGGTGCTCGGTACGAACAGAACGCGTTTTTATGGCGGACGCGCCGGCTGGATCGGCGCCGACAATATCGAGCGGTATGCACCTGAAATCGCTTCGGCCAACTGGCACGCCACGGCGAAGTTTGCGGCCACCCGCCTGGCAGAGGGCATCTTGATCGATATCGGCAGCACCACGACCGATATCGTCCCGTTTCGCGATGGCCAGCCGTGCCATCGCGGTTATTCCGATTTTGAACGCCTGCATCACGCCGAACTGGTGTACACGGGGATTGTGCGAACCCCCGTGATGGCGATCGTCCGGCAGGTCCCCGTTGGCGGGCGGTGGCAGCCCGTGGCCGCGGAACTGTTTGCGACCATGGCGGACGTGTACCGTTTAACGGGCGAACTCGACGAACGTGATGATATGCAGGAGACCGCCGACGGCGCGGGCAAGCAGGCACGGGACAGTGCGCGGCGGCTTGCCAGGATGCTGGGGACGGACATGTTCGAGGAAAACGGGTTGGACCCGTGGCGGGCCATCGCCCGGTACCTGGCGGAGGCGCAGCTTCAGGCTGTCGGGAAGGCACTGCAGGTGATATGGTCCCGCGGGGATGTGGATCCGGAATCTCCCCTGGTCGGGGCCGGCGCCGGCCGGTTCCTGGTGAAGAAACTCGCCGCCCGATCAGGGCTGACTTATACCGATTTTGCAGATATGCTCACGTGCCCTGTCGATGTCAGGTGCGAGGCCGCGCGATGCGCTGCCGCCGTCGCCGTTGCGCAGCTTGCGAGGTTGATCGAGTGGGCATAAAGCTGACCGAATTACCCTATCAGCGCGATACGACCGCGTTGTTTTCCACCCTTGCCGCCGAACCATGGAGCATTTTCCTGGACAGTGGCTACCCGTTCACTGACAGCGGCCGGTATGACATCGTCTCGGCACGACCGTATACCACCCTGGTGACGCATGGTGACATTACCACGATCACCGATCAGTCTGGTCGGCAGCGTGTCTCGCAGGACGATCCCTTTGACCTGCTCAAGGCCTGCCTGGGTGAAAGGGAAAAGAATCTCTCCGGACTGCCGTTCTGCGGCGGCGCGCTGGGCTATTTTGCCTATGACCTCGGGCGGCGCATAGAACGATTGCCTGAAATTGCGCGTCACGATATCCCGCTACCCGACATGGCGGTGGGCCTCTATGACTGGGCGGTCATCGTGGATCATCATCAGCGCCGCTGCTGGCTGGCAAGTTACGGGCGTGATGAACACACACTCTTGGCATGGAACGACCTGGCAGGGCTCTTCCAGAACAGGATAAACCGCCTTCCCGGTACGTTTATGCCGCGCTCTGACATTGCGGCTGATTTCGACAGGGCAAGCTATGCCCGTGCCTTTGAAAAGATCAAGGCCTATATCCGGGACGGTGACTGTTACCAGGTCAATCTCGCCCAGCGCTTTATGGTAGAGGTCAGCGGCGAGCCGTGGGATGCCTACATGCGCCTGCGCCAGATGAACCCGGCGCCGTTCGCGGTTTATTTCAACGTCCCGAATGGCGCTGTGCTGGGTTCATCGCCGGAACGGTTTCTGAAGGTCAGCAGCGGCCTGGTGGAAACCCGGCCGATCAAGGGGACCCGGCGCCGTTCGCCGTTCGCCTATGAAGACAAGGCGCTGGCCGCCGAGCTGCTGGAAAGCGAAAAGGACAGGGCGGAAAACCTGATGATCGTCGATCTCCTGCGCAACGATCTCGGCAAGACGTGCCTCAATGGTTCTATAACCGTACCCAGGCTGTTTGCGCTCGAAAGCTACGCCACGGTGCATCACCTGGTGAGCACCATTCATGGACAGCTCAAGCCCGACCGCCATGCCCTCGATTTGCTGCAGGGCTGTTTCCCGGGAGGGTCGATCACGGGTGCGCCGAAACTGCGCGCGATGGAGATCATCGAGGAACTGGAGCCCTGTCGCCGGAGCGTCTATTGCGGATCGATGGGTTATGTCGGTTTTGACGGCAACATGGACTGCAACATCGCGATCCGCACCCTCGTGTACCATCGCGGCAGGATGTACTGCTGGGCCGGGGGCGGCATCGTGGCAGACTCCGTGATGGAGGCCGAATACCAGGAGTGCTTCGACAAGGCCGCGGCATTGCTGAAACTCCTGGAGACGAGGGAAATCAAGCACGTGGCCAGTTAGGGCAGTGTCGCGTAACTGTTTTTCCTTAGATCTGGCGGCCGGACCATGCTGCGGAAGACCGTGTGCCGCAAGGGAGAGTGGCTCGAGCCTGCAGGGACGACTTTACGGCGTATCTTCCGGAGGATGGCCCGGCCGCCCGGGATTTCGAAAATTATTTATGGGACAGGATACCCGATGTGGGTGGTAAAACTCGGCGGCAGCCTGCTGCGTTCGCGACATCTTCCGGCATGGCTGAAACTGCTGGGGGATGAGGGGGGAGGCGAGATCGTTGTCGTCCCGGGCGGCGGACCGTTTGCCGATCAGGTCAGGGAAGCGCAGAGGCGCTGGCGGTTTGACGATGCCGCCGCCCATGACATGGCCTTGCGCGCGATGGAACAGTTCGGACTGGTATTGCTGTCGCTGGAGTCGCGCCTGCGCCCCGCCGACTCACTGGACGCCATCCGCAGCACGCTTGATGACGGGCAGATCGCCGTGTGGTTTCCGTACGCCATGGTGACCCGCAATCCCGAGATCGAAGCCAGCTGGGATGTGACTTCGGACAGCCTGTCACTCTGGCTTGCCGGGAAACTGGCGTGCCGGAACCTGGCCATCGTCAAATCGGTGATACCGGCGGACGGCGCGTATTCCGTTGAAACACTGTCGCGCAACGGTTATCTGGACAGGGCATTTGCAAAGTTGATGGGCGGTGTGGCCGTGCAACCGGTATGGCTTCATCACCGGCAATACCGGGATTTTTCCCGGTTGTTGGGCAAACAGCAATCATCCCCCCGGACAGTCAAGGCAATCAACTGAATTTCCGTAACGGCCGGTTGTCCGGTTTTATCAACGCCCCGGAACCGGTGACTGTCGCACGGCGCTCGTGACGTGTGACTTTTGACTTTCAGCTTGCACCTGCGGCTGGTGACGTGTAGCCGGGTGTGTTACGCTCTGCCAGCAAGATGGTCCGGCTCAAGACGAATATGATACGACACCACCCATGGATTATACCGACCAGCAGGTAAACGCCTGCGACCCGTTCGGTATCGTTCCCTCCTGGGGGGCCGTCATCGACGCCTGGACCAGGAATCCCCGTAATCTGCAACAGTACCTGAATGACTACTGGACAGGCCTGTTCGTGATCCAGCAGCAGGTCGTGAAGCGGGCGATGGGGAACCTCGTGCCGGATTACATCGCCCCCGCGTCCCGCGATGAACGCTTCCAGGATAACGCCTGGGTCGAGAATCCCTGGTTTGATTTCCTGAAGGAATATTACCTGCTCTGCACGCGCACCATCGAGGATGTCATCTTTGATACGCCGGGTGTGCCGGAGAAAACGCGACGGCGCGCCGCATTCTGGACACGACAGATGCTCAATGCCCTGGCCCCGGGCAATTTCCTGTGGACCAACCCTGCGGCACTCAACCGCTTTATTACCACCGGGGGGCTGAGCCTCACCATTGGCTTCAGGCTCTGGCTCGAAGACCTGCGCAGGGGCGACATCAGCATGGTCGAGGAAGACGCCTACCGGCTTGGCCGTGACATCGCGTGCACACCGGGCAGCGTGGTGTTCCGCAATGACCTGCTGGAGGTAATCCAGTACGCCCCGGCCACGACTGAAGTGTACGCTGTCCCCGTGGTCATCATCGCCCCCTGGATCAACAAGTATTACATTCTCGATCTTGCGCCGGAGAAAAGCCTGATCCGCTATCTCGTCAGCCAGGGTTTTACCGTGTTTGTCACGAGCTGGAAAAATCCCGGGCCGGAAATGCGCGCAACCACGTTTGACGATTACCTCGTCAGGGGGGCGCTGGCCGCCATCGACACCGCCCGCGGGATCTGCGGCGTACCGGCCGTGCACGCCGTCGGCTACTGCATCGGCGGCACGCTGCTCGCCGCCCTGATGGCATGGGCCTCGCGTGACAGGCGAGCGCCGTCCCCGGTCTGCCACTGGACGCTCCTGACGGCACTGGTTGATTTCAGCAACCCCGGCGACATCGACGCCTTCATCACCGAGGGGAGCGTCCGCTGGATCGAACAGCGCATGGAGAAAAGCGGCTACCTCGATGGCCGGGACATGGGCTTGTCCTTTCGCTGGCTGCGCCCGAACAGCCTGGTCTGGCGGTATGTCATCCAGAATTACCTCTTCGGCGAAACCCCGCCGCCGATGGACGTGCTCCAGTGGAACGTGGATTGCACGCGGCTGCCGGCGGCCATGCACAGTGATTACCTGCGCCGGTTTTATCTCGAAAACCGGATGGTGGAACCGGATGCGCTCGTGCTTGCCGGACGACCCATCGATCTGCGGATCGTCCAGGCCCCGCTTTACGCCGTGGGCACCGAGCAGGATCACATCGCGCCGTGGAAGGAAACCTTCAGGATCGCAGGCCTCGTCTCCGCGCCCGTTCGGTACACCCTTGCCACTTCCGGACATATCCTCGGCATTCTCAGCCCGCCGATCGATCCGCCAAAACGCCGTTACTGGTCGGGCGAGGCCACGGGTCTGAATGACCCCGAGACCTGGCGTAATGGTGTAGTGAAGGCGCCGGGGTCCTGGTGGCACGACTGGCTCGGTTGGCTGCGCGAGCGCTGCGGCCCGATGGTGCCCGCCCGCCCGGCAGGTGACGGGAATCATCCCGCGCTCGCCCCGGCACCCGGAACCTACGTACTGGAGAA
>CAZXGW010000097.1:0-6111 GCA_964640355.1 uncultured Enterobacteriaceae bacterium | reverse complement strand
GCGGCACCAACAACATGAAGATCATCAAGGTCGGCGAGGCCGTGGAACACACGCTTTAAAAAAGTTGGCCGCTGGCCTCATAAGCGGAGCTTCGCGAGGGGAGCAAAAATTAATCCCTGTCATCTCGAGGGGAGCGCAGCGACCCGAGAGATCTTGCTTGCCATCCCCTGATCAAGATTTCTCACCGGTACCTCGCTGCGCTCGGCCCGGTTCGAAATGACAACACGGAACAGCTGGAATCTCCCCTTTTTTTCCGATTACTATATGCATTCACACAGGATGTGACATTACCCTGATTTGACACCATTCATTAATATATACATGACCGGAGGCACCCCATGCATGCACAGGAACTCGAAGCCACGGCCCGCGCGATGGTCGCCAGCGGCAAGGGCATCCTGGCGATCGATGAAAGTTTCCCCACCATCAAAAAGCGGTTCGACAGCATCAACATCGAATCCACGGAAGAAAACCGCCGGGCCTACCGCGACCTGCTGATCACCTCTCCCGGCGGCGGCGACTACATCAGCGGGATGATCCTGTTTGACGAGACCATTCGCCAGTCAACGGCCGGCGGCACGCCGTTTCCTGAAGCCTTGATCAAACAGGGCATCCTGCCCGGCATCAAGGTCGATACCGGCGCAAAAGACATGGCGGGCCATCCCGGCGAAAAGATCACCGAAGGCCTGGACGGCCTGCGGGAGCGACTGGCGGAGTACAAGGCGCTGGGCGCGGAATTTGCCAAGTGGCGCGCCGTGATCACCATCGGCAATGGCCTGCCCACAATGAGCTGCATCGAGGCCAACGCCCATGCACTCGCCCGCTACGCCGCGCTCTGCCACGAGGCCGGGATCGTGCCGATCATCGAGCCGGAAGTGCTGATGGATGCGGACAACGACATTGACCGCTGTTACGGGGTGACGGAGGCGGCATTGAAGACGGTCTTCGATGTGCTCTACCGGCAGCGGGTCGCCTTCGAGCACACCATCCTCAAGACCAACATGGTGATCTCGGGCAAGAAATGCCCGGTGCAGGCGGGCGTGCAGGAGGTGGCCGACAAGACCGTGCGCTGCCTGTTGAGTACCGTACCGGCCTCCCTGCCGGGCATCGTGTTCCTGTCCGGAGGGCAATCCGCGGGCCTGGCCACGGCGCACCTGAACGCCATGAACGCCAGCTATCCCAACCTGCCCTGGCCGTTGAGTTTTTCCTACGGCCGCGCCCTGCAGGATCCGTGTCTCAAGGCGTGGGCGGGCAGGAAGGAAAACGTCAAGGCGGCGCAGGCGGCATTGTTGCACCGTGAGAAATGCAACAGCCTGGCCTGCCTCGGCAAGTACACCGAGGACATGGAAAAGGCCGCCTGAAAGCAGATCACCCGGCTGGCAATCCTGTGCCGGCATCGGCCTGATGCTTGAGCATCATTCTACCTGATGCTATGATGCCATCATGCGCACGACTCTCCGTGTGGACGATGAACTGATGCGGCAACTCAAGTCGCTGGCGCGCCGGGAGAATGTAAGCCTTTCGCAACTCGTCAATCGCGTGCTCCGGTCCGGTCTGCAAATGGGCGGTGCTCGCCCACGCAAGCGTACCCGTTACCGGGAGCGCGTCCATTCGCTCGGGACACCGCGCGTCGGGCTGGACAAGGCGCTCGCGATTGCCGCGGCGATGGAAGACGAGGAAATCGCCCGCGAGCTCGCGACGCGCAAGTGAAAATCGTCGATCTCAACGTTCTGCTTTACGCGGTCAATGCCGATTCCCCGCAGCATGTCGCAGCGCGGACGTGGTGGGAGGGGGCGCTGAATGGTGAAGAGCCCGTCGGCATCGCGTGGATTGTGATTCTCGGTTTCCTGAGAATCAGCACCAGCCCGAGGGTATTCCCGCGCCCGCTAACTCCTGGTGAGGCGATAGCGAAGATCGAAACCTGGCTGTCGCAGGAAAACGTGCGGATCGTTCGCGAATCGGAAAACCATTGGGACCGGCTCAAATCGCTGCTTGCCGACACCGGGACCGCTGGCAACCTGGTTTCGGACTCGCACCTCGCCGCCCTCGCGCTGAACCAGGATGCGGTACTCGCCACCTGGGACGCTGACTTTGCGCGGTTTGAGGGCCTGCGACGCGAAATTCCGGGGGCCTGAAGCGACATTCGTGAAATTCGCAACGTTTGAGGAATCAGCCAGCGGGCGGTGGCCCACCGGCTACTGCAGCTTGCCTATCAGCCGAAGGTGGAATGCGCCAGCGGGGCGCTGGGCGGATTCGAGACGCTGGTGCGCTGGATGCATCCGAGCCGCGGGCTGATCATGCCCGACCGGTTTGTGCCGCTCACGGAAGCTCACGGGCTGATCGACGTAACGACAGACTGGGTACTCGACAAGGCACTCAAATGGTTTTGCCACTGCCTGCCTGTTACCGCAGCGATCCCTCCGGGAAAATCACCGTCCGGTGTCGCCGCAAACATCCTGCTTTCCATTAACGTCTCCGCGCGATCCCTGAAAGACCTCCAGTTCGTGGACCAGGTCACTGCCTGCTGCGAAAAACATGGCATTAAACCCGAACGGGTGATATTCGAGCTGACCGAGACCAGCGCCATGGGAAACCCGGTGACCTCGCTGACCCTGCTGACGCGCCTGCGCATGAAAGGATTTTACCTGTCGATCGACGACTTCGGCACGGGCTATTCATCGATGCTGCAACTCGTGCGTATGCCGTTCTCCGAGATCAAGGTGGACAAATCATTTGTCATGACAGCCATGCAATCGCAGGAGTCGAGGACCGTGGTGAATTCGATCATCGAACTCGGCCACAGCCTGGGCCTGCGGGTCACCGCCGAAGGCGTCGAGGACGCCGTAACGCTGGATTACCTCAAGTCGGCCGGTTGCGACCTGGCCCAGGGCTATTTCATCGCACCGCCAATGGACGGCGACGAGGTTGCGCGCTGGATGGCCGGGAGATGGAAATAAACCGGGCAATGTGATTAGTGGTATGCTGTTTTTTTGTGTAAATTTCACCCGACCTTACTGACTTCGAGTCCATCCACGCAGGGGAGAGAGGCGGTTATACAAGGGGTCACTGTCCCTTGATCGTTTACCTTGATCTCATAACCCATCCAAAATCAGGTATACTGCCCTCAACTATTCCGTACTTCTTGAACGTTTCTTGCCTGCTGTTTCAAGCATCATCCGCCGGAAAATTCTTGCAACTTAATCTAAAATTAAATCTGTGAGATTACGTTTTTTAGCAAATTTTTCATGCTGAATTTATGCCGTTACGCAGCCCCATGAGCCGCATCCTGCTATTCATCGATCACAAGGGCAACCGCCGCCTGGTCGCGCAAGCCCTTTCGAAGCGCCATGAAGTGATCCAGCCCGCTTCTGAAGACGCGCTGGATGAATTGTTTGACCTGTGCATCCTGGACGGACCAGCGCTTGATCGCCTGCGGTCGCGCGTGTGCAAACGCAAGAAATCGTGCATGCCGGAATTTTTGCCTTTTCTTCTCATCACCAACCGGAAAGACTTCAAGCCGGTGACGCGCCACCTCCGGGAAACGGTGGACGAACTGATCTTCAGTCCGATCGAACGTGTGGAACTGGCGGCGCGCGTCGGAAGCCTGCTAGGTGCCCGGCGCCTCTCCATCATCCTTGAACAGAACGTTGCTGAACGCACCACCACCTCGACCTTGGAAAACGAATCGCTTCGCGAAAGTGAGGCACGCTTCCGCCTGTTGTTCGAGCAGGCCAGTGACGGCATCTTCATTATCGACGCCGCCAACCAATACCTCGAGGTCAACAAGCGCGGTCAGGAAATGCTCGGCTATACCCGCGATGAACTCCTGCAGATGAACATGGCCGACGTGCTCGTGCCCCACGAACGCCCGCGACTGGCCATTGAACCGAAGCGAATGATGGCCGGCGAGCCCCACCTCGCGGAATGGGAACACCTGCGCAAAAACGGTACGACGTTCTCGGCGGAAGTCAGTGCACGCAAACTGACTGATGGAAGCTATATCGCCCTAGTGCGGGACCTGACAGAGCGCCGGCGCCTTGAGGCAGATCGCGACCGGCTCTTCAACCTATCCGTGGACATGCTGTGCATTGCCGGATTGGATGGTGTTTTCAAAGCAATCAACCCGGCCTGGAACAAGACCCTTGGCTGGAGCGTGCCGGAACTCCTGGACAAGCCGTGGATTGAATTTGTCCACCCGGAGGATCGGGCCGCCACAAGTAATGCGCTCAAGCAATTATGCGAGGGCAGACCGGTGCTGGGATTTGAGAACCGCTACCAGTGCAAGGACGGCTCCTGGCGCTGGTTGTCCTGGAACTCGTTTCCATTACCCGAGGAACGGATCGCGATCGCCGTAGTCCGCGATATAACCGAACACAAGCAGGCCGAGTCGCTCATCGAGGAACAAAAGCAGATACTTGAAATGATCGCCACCGGTATGCCGCTCACCGAAACCCTGACGGCGCTAATTCATTTTATCGAAACGTTATCGCCTGATATTCTCGGATCCGTCCTTCTGCTTGACCCGGATGGCATTCACTTGAGGCACGGAGCGGCGCCGAGCCTGCCGGAAGAATTCAATCGCGCCATAGATGGCGAAGCCATCGGTCCGGCTGCCGGTTCGTGCGGCACCGCGGCCTGGCGGGGTGAGGCGGTTGTCGTTGAGGACATCGCCACAGATCCGTTCTGGACCGATTACCGCGACTTCGCGCTGGCGCACGGCCTGCGCGCCTGCTGGTCTACCCCCATTGTCGATTTCAGGGGACAAGTCCTCGGGACCTTTGCCATTTACAAACGAGAGCCCGGCCGGCCCACAGCAGAACACCTACGGCTCATTGAAATTGCCACGGACATAGCAGCCATTGCCATCAACAGGCAGCGTGGAGAGAACGCATTACGCGACAGTGAAAAGCGCCTGCGCGATCTCATCGACGGTCTTGGGCCCACCATGTTTGTCGGTTTGACGAAACCGGATGGGACGTTGATAGAGGTAAACCGGCCTGCGCTGGCGGTGGCCAACCTTGCTCCTGAAGACGTGCTCGGCCGCCCCCTGGAGGAAAGCTACTGGCTGGGCTATTCCGAAGAAAACAAAGAGCGGGTGCGCAAAGCCATACAGCGTGCCGCCCAGGGGGAAGCCAGCCGTTATGACATGCGGATTCGAGTGGCGGATGGCCAATTCGCCGACATTGATTTCTCCCTCCAGCCCCTGCGGGACGAAACCGGCACGATCGTATTCCTGGTGTCTTCCGCGAATGACATCACCGAGCGCAAGCTTGCCGAAGAAGCGCTGCGCGAGAGCGAGGAGCGGCTGCGCCTGGCGCTGGATGCCGGGCACCTGGGCACGTTCGACTGGGACATACCGCGTAACCGCATCATCTGGTCGCGCTGGCACGAGGAGATCTGGGGCTACGCGCCGGGCGAATTCGCCGGCACCTATGAAGCCTTCTCGGCACGGGTGCACCCGGAGGACCTGCCGGGCATCAATGACGAAGTGTCCCGCTGCATGACGGCGCGCGTGCCGTTTATCCACGAATTCCGCGTGGTCAGGCCCGATGGCAGCACCCGCTGGGTGAGGGGCCGGGGTGAGTTCAGTTACGACGACCGGGGACAGCCGATGCGAATGCTTGGCATTATCCAGGATATCACCGAGCGCAAGGAGGCCGAGAAGGCGCTGCGCGAAAGCGAGTATAAAAACACCCTGATCCTTGGCTCGATACACGATGGCGTGTTCATCGCCCAGGATTACCGGTTCGTGTACGCCAACCCGGCCATGGCCGAGATCCTGGGGTATACCCTCGACGAGTTCACCGGCCGCCCGTTCGAGGAAGTCGTTGCCCCGGAATTTCTTGGACTCTGGAACAAGCGCTTTGCCGAACGGATTGCCGGCGCCAACCCGCCGTCACGCTACCCGGTGCAGTTCCTGAAGAAGGGCGGCGCCCACACAGTCTGGGTGGAACTGCACGCCGTCCGATCCGAGTACAACGGCCGGTCCGCCATATTCGGCAGCATCAAGGACATCAGCGAGCAGCGGCGGGTCGAGGAGGAATTGCGCCAGACTGCGGAGGAACTCCGGGCGCTGGCCGGCCGGTTGCAGACGATACGCGAGCAGGAACG
>CAZXGW010000096.1:0-6119 GCA_964640355.1 uncultured Enterobacteriaceae bacterium | reverse complement strand
TCATACATCTTTTCCATCTGGCGCCAGTTCCACACCTTTAATGGCGCCTTGTTTGTCAAGGGATATACACTGACTTTTAATTCCGGGAGTGTCAGGATAGCGCAGGTGTGATTGAATTTCGTGCTGCCGGGGTTGATAACCAGGGTCCTTCCGAGGGTTTCCGCAAAGACCTGGTGGGTGTGCCCGACGATCAGCACGTCGTATCCGAACCCGTCCAGGTTCCTCGTCCACTGCGCCCTCCTCGCCGGCAATACGTTGCCATGCTCGTCCAGCAACTTGATGCCTTTCATGTTTGAATCCGGCGGGCTGGCATGAACCAGGTACAGGCGCTTTCCCGCCAGGGTAAATTCAAGAACGGACGGTAATGCCGAAAAATAGGCTTCGATCCACTCTGTTCCGGAAGGCGCGGGGGATGAAAGGAACCAGATGTCGTGATTGCCCGTTATCACGCGGCAGTCGCTTTCCCTGAGCAGGGCAACGGTTTGAGCCAGTTCATTGCCGTAGCCGGCGATGTCGCCGGCGCAGAGCGAGAGATCCACCTGTTCTTCATGAAAAATGGATAACGCCTCCCGAAGGGGATTCACCGTTGCGTGCACATCGCTGATCAGACCGATTTTCATGACGGCTTGAATGGCAAGGCGGAAGGGAAAGGCATCAGTATTACCACAGGAACCCTGTTATGTCCGGGAAACGGATTAACCCGATAACCTGTCCAGGATGTCGAGATCAGCCTGATCAAGTGTGATGGATGGCGCCTTCAAACTGTCCGTGATACTGCTGACCCTGCTCGCCCCGGGAATGGGCAGGATATGGTCTCCCTTGTGCAGCAGCCATGCGAGGGCTGTCCGGTAAACCGAGATCCCGTGCTTGCGGGCGATTTTCGCGAGTGCCCGCGTTCCGGCAAGCCTCCTGTGATCAGTGTGCCCGCCCACCGGGCTGTGCGCAATAAAGACGATTCCTTCCCTGCGGCAGAGATCCACGACGCCGTTTTCAAAAGATTTTTTCTCCAGCACGTTGCAGCGGTTCTGCACCGACAGGACGGGAGTGATTTTTAATGCTGACCTGATTTCCCGCGTGTTCACGTTGGACAGACCGATGTGCTGGATCTTTCCTTCCTCCCTGAGCTTGACCAGTTCGGCCACCGACTCATCCAGCGGGACATCGGGGTCCGGTGCGTGCAGTTGATAGAGGAAGATGCAGTCGGTGCCGAGATCTTTCAGGCTCCGTTCGCAGGATTTCCTGAGCCATGCCGGACTGGCATCCACCTCCCATCTTCCCCTGGGCCGCGTGAGGCCACCCTTGGTCGCCACCATGACGTCACCCGGCCCGCCGAATTTCTCAAGGGCGTTGTGGACAAGACGTTCATTGTGGCCTATGTCGTTTTCATCGAGACAATATACGTTGGCCGTATCGATGAAGTTGCCCCCGCCGTCAATGAACGCACGGATTACCTGCATGGCCGTCGTTTCGTCCGGCCGGTTGGCCAGCGAGAGAGGCATCGCGCCCAGTCCGACGGCCGTCACAGTCCTGCCGGTGTAGCCTAGTATCCTCTGACTGTTTACTGTCATGCCGCTGGGCCGGTGATTCGGTTGCCTGCGCGCACAAAATCGCGCTGGCAGTCATCAACAGGGCTCCATTATATAGAAAATACAGCGGCATACCCGCTTCCGTGATCAGCGGCATATCGGACGATGGCCTGCAGGAAGGGACGATGTCCGATTAATGTGATAGAATCCATGCACGTGGATTTTTCTGCCTTGAATCACGAACTTCACCGAAAACGACTACAGGCGCAACAGGACACCGCTCACGCTGGCTGACAATGGGAAACCCCCAATGAATCTGAGTACCTGCAGGCATAACGTCACAAACGACGGAAAGATAGAATTCCCGGCGCTTCAGTGCTGGAACCCCGTGACCATGGTCGCCACCATCGCGGCCCAGGTCGGAGGCAAGCGCGTATCGTGCCGGATATCGAGCGCGGTCCTGCAGAAGAAATTCGATGTGTCGCCGGATGCGGCCATGAAGGCGGTGACGGAACATCGTCCCCTCATTGAAACCGCCGCGAGAAAACTGATCGAGAAGAAGGCCTTCCAGAAGGACGGCTCAATACTCATCCATTACAAGGATCTTTGACCCGGCCTGACCGGCGAGCAGCCCGGTCTTCACGATCGTTTTTTCCCCAGGTATTTCTGCGGTCGCTTCGGGGCCAGGGTAAACCAGTCATCCCTGGTAATCTCATGGAAGTGATCGGCTTCCTCGCGCAGGAGCTGCGAGGTGGTGCTGGCAACGGCCGCGATTTCGACGCGGACCCCTTCCGATTTCAGGTGCCTCACGAGCTCGATGTAATCGGAATCTCCCGACATGATGATAATCGTGTCAACCTTGTCGGCTATCTGCACGGCGTTGATCGAGAGCGGTATGTCCGCACTTTTGTGGCACGGGCGGACCGAGCCGTGGTAGTAATTATGCAGCCGTTCCTGCAGCTTGGCCGATATGCTTTTCCCTTCACGAAAATAAACCAGGCGGCTCAGGCCCCGATTGACCAGCAGTTTTGGCACAAGAATGTCCAGGTTGAGCATGGTGTTCTTGTCGCCGGATTCTTCATGGATGCTCCGTTCAATATTGTTTCCGTCAATCAGGATGGCGACCGATTGGGATATGGTGATATCTTCAGGACGAAGAGGGGTTTCCTTGTTTTCTTTCATGGCGAATAAATCTTCCCCGATGTGAGAGGACGGCACAGGATAAGGAAGCGGACCATAACCCAACCCGCCCCGCCGTACAAGGAGCAGGCAAGCGGGAAACGGGCGTGCGGTCAGCTGACGGGTTTACAATCCGGGTCAGGTTTTAACCTGCCTCCGGTGTCATGGTTCATATTTGAATGAAAGGGCTACCCTGGCGCGGTAGGCGGCAACCTTTCCGTCTTCCACCTTCAGATCGAGTTTGGTTATCTCCGCAACCCTCAGATTTTTGAGGGTGTGGCTGGCAGTTTCCACGGCGTTCCTGGCGGCGTCTTCCCATGAATTGCTGCTTGTTCCCACAAGTTCGGTGACCCTGTAGATACTGTCGGTCATATTTCCCTCCTTATTCCGTTATAATTGTTTGAAATGCTGTTAATCAGTATGAGATTTTGAAATAAAATCCCTTTACTGATTATAGCACCCGGGGACTGCAGGGTTCGCGGCAGGACCGTAAAAAAACGGGGAAGACGCGGCCTGCGGCAACTATTTGTATGGCATCGGTGCATGTCGATGGGAAAGAAACAACCTGATACCGCCAGGCTGGACCGGGTTATTTCGGAGGCCAGGCGCGCCGCCGAGGCGCGGGCACAATCCTACCGGGAGCAGGCGCTGAAGAAGTATCCCTGGGTGTGCGGTCGGTGCGGGCGGGAATTCACGCGGGAAAATCTGCATGAACTGACGGTGCATCACCGGGATCACGATCATGACAACAATCCGCCCGATGGCAGTAACTGGGAGTTGTTGTGCCTTTACTGCCATGATAATGAACATGCACGGCACCTGGCCGGAGCGGCTCCCGGCAAGACGGTAAAAAACACGGAGAACCAGCCCAACCCGGGTTACCGGCCGTTCGCGAAACTGGGAAAGCTGCTTGGCGGGAAAGGAGAAGAGTAATAAACGGGGAAACGCGGCGGACGTGAAAACCCATGCGTACCGACCTGACCGTTCATTGATGCCCGGGATGATCGGCCGGAGCAATACAGCATGAAGCCAGGCAGACTCCGTTTCACGCGGCGGTTTTTCCTGAAAAGCCTCGCGGGCCTGGGGATGACCGCCGCCCTCGGGCCTCGTGCCGTTGCGGCATTGGCGCAATCTCCTCTCCGCAAGCCGATCCCGGTATCCGGTGAACCCTTGCCGGTCATCGGCATGGGGACGTCCAGGACCTTTGACATCGGGAACGATCCTGTCGCCCTTGATATCCGGGTGCAGGTCCTGAAGGCGTTTTTTGAACACGGCGGAGAGATCATAGACTCCTCGCCCATGTACGGCAGCGCCGAGAAAGTCATCGGCTATTGCCTGGGCAAAACCGGCACCGCCAATTCACTCTTTTCCGCCACCAAGGTCTGGATAATCGGAAAGGAATTCGGGATAAGACAGATGCGGAATTCAGAAGCGCTCTGGGGCGTCCCGCGCCTTGATCTGATCCAGATTCATAACATGCTGAACTGGGAGACGCACCTGGAAACCCTGAAATCATGGAAGGAGGAACAGCGGGTCCGTTACATCGGTATTACCACGTCGCACGGCCGCCGCCACGAAAAACTGGAAGAGGCGCTCACGGCGGAGACATTCGACTTTGTACAGTTTTCCTATAATATCCTCGATCGTGACGTGGAACGGCGTTTGTTGCCGCTGGCCGCGGAACGCAATATCGCGGTTATGGCCAACCGGCCATTCAGAACGGGCGAATTGTTCAGGTACACCGATGGCAAACCGCTTCCGGAATGGGCGCGTGAATTCGACTGCAGAAACTGGGCGCAATTCTTTCTCAAGTTCGTCGTTTCACACCCGGCCGTGACCTGTGCAATTCCGGCAACGTCGCGGGTTGACCACATGCTGGAAAACATGGGGGCGGGTTTCGGTCCGATGCCCGATGCCGCCATGCGGGCGAGGATGATCCGCCATTTCGGAGAACTTGTATAAATAAAAAAGACGCAGGCATTGGAGGAGGAGTCAATACCTGCGCCAAGAGCCCCCACATAGGTGTGGGGTTGGGGAGACGACCTGTACTCGGGCCACAAAAAACCCCGGTTTATCCAGATGCCTGGCCGGGGTTCTATGGGAATCCGCGGAAGGCATCGGCTTGTTTCTGGCGCCTTCCGAAGACGGTTCGGGAAGGCTTACCTGATGGTTCTACAGCCTGTATGCGTCTGCTTCATGTCGATACAAACGGGCATGTCCGTAGTGCAGGCCCGCCACGGGCGGCCCGGCACACAGGCGAAGTGCGTCCGGCCGTCTTGACGTGACCGCGCATTTTCCTGCCAGGGGTTATGCCTTATCATCCTCATGAATATAAATAACCTGCCCTTTTCCGGGCGGGGGCGGTACTATACATAAAAAAAACCTGATTGCAAGCGTGTTATTACGTGTTTTTCTCACCAATGGGGCATCTGGTGCCATGGCACCCGGGCGCGTTGGCGCGGCGCAAACCCCCTGACCGGCGTTCCGCCCGGACGCCGCCCCCCGTATGAAAAAACAAATCAGTAACGGAACAAGGAAAACCATAAGGGGCAAGCCGTGTGTTTATTATGACGGTTACTGGGTCAGGCGCTACGAAGTGGCTTCGGACGACCTCGCCACCAAAAAGAGGCTCATTGATCAGTTGACGCGGAGGGTATTTCATCACCTGGAGCCGGGGATCAATACGCCGGGAAACCGGCTTGAGGAAATCAGGGAAGTCTATGAAAAGGAAACGGACACGGCGAAAAAACGCGTCAAGGGGGCCATGCTGGCAGGTGCGCTTCTCAACCGTGGCGCGGACATCCTGACGACCATTGTCGATCTCGAGGAAGCGGGCGTCACGATTGAACCGGGTAACGAGCTGCTGAAGAAATGCGGCCGGTGCTTCATGGAGGCCCTCGAGCTGGGCAGGCACATAAAACTCGCCAGCGGCGGGGAGGGCCTGGACGAACTCTGGGGCGAACCGTTCAAGGTATTCTCACAGCCCATGGAAGACTTCTACAAAAGCCGATACATCAAGGTAGCCCAGACCATGCACGAGATCGATCAGATTACGGAGAGACTGGTCAGGATCATCGGCAGGACGCCGCTATTGAGGGGTGCCAGGGCAATAATCCTGGAACTGGGGGAAAGCGCCAAGCTGGCGTGTGAGACACTGCGCAGTGACCCGGTGATTTTTGAGGTGTGGCCGAAATACGTGGCCGCGAAGGAGGCGCTTGAGTCCTATCTCCGGGAAGTGGCGGATAGTACCACCGGCGCCGAAGCAGACAGGATCCGGCCGATTCTGGAATTGATACGGCAGGGGGGATCGCTCCTGGTCAGTCTTTCCACCGTGCGCGTCCCCATGCCCAGAAGCGTCTCGCAATTCATGGACAAGTGCAGGGAATATTCCCGGTGATTCAGGAAGAGCCCGTC
>CAZXGW010000095.1:0-6156 GCA_964640355.1 uncultured Enterobacteriaceae bacterium | reverse complement strand
GCTGTTCCTTCCGTCGCGGTTTCCTGCATGATCTCGATCTTGATGTCGTCCGCGTCTTCGCTCACGATGACGTGGCCGCCCTGTACGAGTTTGCCGAACAGCAGTTCTTCCGCCAGCGGCTTTTTAATCTTTTCCTGGATCAGGCGTTCCATCGGACGGGCGCCCATGATCTTGTCGTAACCGCGTTCTGCGAACCACTCCCGGGCCGAAGCATCCACATCCAGGAACACCTTTTTGCCGTCCAGCTGCGCCTGCAATTCCACGAGGAACTTGTCCACGACGTTTTGTATGGTTTTGCCGTCAAGCGAATTGAACTGGATGATGGCGTCCAGCCGGTTCCTGAATTCCGGACTGAAGGTGCGTTTAATGACCTCCATGGCGTCGCTGCTGTGATCCTGGCTGGTGAAACCCATGGTCGGCCGGCTGATCCTGTCCGCCCCCGCATTGGTCGTCATGACGACGACGACATTCCGGAAATCCGTCTTCCTGCCGTTGGTATCGGTCAGTGTACCGTGATCCATGACCTGCAGCATCAGGTTGAACACGTCAGGGTGCGCCTTTTCCATTTCATCCAGCAGCAGTACGGAATGCGGCTGCTTGTTGATGGCATCAGTCAGCAGGCCACCCTGGTCGAAACCGACGTAACCCGGCGGCGCGCCGATCAGGCGGGAGACGGTATGGCGTTCCATGTATTCCGACATGTCGAACCGTATCAGCTCGATCCCCATGATCTTCGCAAGCTGCCGGGTGACTTCCGTCTTGCCGACGCCGGTCGGCCCGGCAAACAGGAATTTGCCGATCGGCTGCTGCGGGTTTCCGAGCCCGGAGCGCGCCATCTTGATGGCCGCGGCGAGCGTCTCGATGGCCTCATCCTGTCCGAACACGACCATTTTCAGGTTGCGCTCGAGGTTTTTCATGATGTCCTTGTCCGAGGTGGAAACGTTTTTCGCCGGGATCCGCGCCACCTTGGCGACGATGTTCTCGATGTCGGTGACGCCGATCGTTTTCTTGCGCCGGGAGGGGGGCAGCAGCCGCTGGGAGGCGCCGGCCTCGTCAATGATGTCGATGGCCTTGTCCGGCAGGTGCCGGTCATTGATGTACCGATCGGTAAGTTCCGCGGCGGAGCGCAGCGACTGGTGCGTGTACCTGACCTTGTGGTGCGCCTCGAAACGCGATTTGAGTCCTTCGAGGATCTTCACGGTTTCCTCGATCGAGGGCTCCGTCACGTCGATTTTCTGGAAGCGTCTCGACAACGCCCGGTCCTTTTCGAAAATGCCGCGGTATTCATGGTAGGTGGTCGAGCCGATGCACTTGAGATCACCGGAGGCGAGGACCGGCTTGATGATGTTCGATGCATCCATAACCCCGCCCGACGCGGCGCCGGCACCGATGATGGTGTGAATTTCATCGATGAACAGGATGGCTCCCCTGGTCTTCTTGAGCTGGGCGATCACGCCTTTCAGTCGCTTTTCGAAATCGCCGCGGTACTTGGTCCCCGCCAGCAGGGCGCCGAGATCGAGCGCGTAGATGACGCAGCCGGCCAGTACCTCGGGAACCTGGCGGTCCACAATCATTTTTGCCAGGCCTTCGGCGATGGCGGTCTTTCCCACTCCGGCCTCGCCCACGTAAAGCGGATTGTTTTTGCGGCGGCGGCACAGGATCTGGATGGTCCGTTCGACTTCCGTCTGCCTGCCGATCAGGGGATCGATCTTGCCGAGCTCGGCCTGTCGGTTCAGGTTGAGGGCATACGCCTCGAGGGGATTCGATCCCCGCTCCTCGGTTTGCGCTTCCTCCTCGGCGGGCGTTTCGGAAATTTCGTTCTGATCGTCTTCGGATATCTTGGCGATGCCGTGGGAGATGTAATTCACCACGTCGAGCCGCGTGATGTCCTGCTGGCTGAGAAAATAGGCGGCGTGTGATTCGCGTTCGGCGAATATGGCGACCAGCACATTGGCGCCGCTGACTTCCTTTTTACCGGAGGACTGCACGTGGAACACGGCGCGCTGCAGGACGCGCTGGAAGCCGAGTGTCGGCTGGGTATCCCGCTCGTCATTGTTCGAAAGGAGAGGCGAGTTATCCTGGATGAACCTGACCAGATCATTATGCAGGGCATTCAGGTTGGCGCCGCAGGCGCGCAGGACTTTCGCGGCGGACGGGTTGTCAAGCAGTGCCAGGAGCAGGTGTTCGACGGTCATGAATTCATGACGTTTCTCCCGCGCTTCCCGGAAAGCGTTGTTCAGCGTCTGTTCGAGTTCCTTGTCCAGCATGTCTCGTTCACCGGCGGGTCAGGCTTTCTCCATTGTACATAAGAGGGGGTGCTGGTTTTCACGCGAATAACTGTTGACCTGCGTCACCTTGGTTTCAGCGATTTCATGAGTAAAGATACCACAAATGCCTCTTCCGCGGGTATGCACCTCCAGCATGATGCGGGTGGCCTTCTCCCTGTCGAAAGAGAAAAAAAGTTCAAGTATATGAACGACAAAATCCATGGGCGTATAGTCATCGTTGACGAGGATGACCTTGTACAGGGGCGGACGTTTGAGCCGGGGCTTGCTTTCCTGCAGCGCCAGGCTGTCGTCGTAACGGTGACTGGTTTTTTCCGGCATTGTTGTTGTGTGTGTGCTGTGAAAATTTCGCAACAGGACTAAGGATAATTATACTTGCCCGGTTCAATGTTTCCACACTCGGTATTTTCCCGCGCATGGAACAGTCTGGACACCAGTCACGCCGTGAATACGCGTTGATCCTGGTGTTCGGGCCGGGCGGTGGACTGCCGCCCGGCGCCTGCCTGAACAACCGTTGCGGCTGGCCGGCTCGCGGTTGATCTCCCGGGCGTGCTTGACCGGATGTCCGGGCGCGGCATGACCGTATCGTTGACTTTTTGTGCATTGCAACGTAGCCTTCGGTCTTTCCTGCATCACCCGATGACGACGGGCACATATCGTAAACCACCCTGTGATTACCGCGGTAAAGCGTCAGGAGGAGAATGCCATGGCGGCATTGGCACAACCGGTCACCCTGGGGGGGCTCGAGATCCTCGGGATTATCGTTCCCGAATACGAAGCGATCCTGACCCCCGCGGCCCTCGGTTTTGTCGAGGAACTGGAACGGCGTTTCGGCGCCCGCCGCCGTGAATTGCTCAATCTGCGGCGGAAGCGCCAGAAGGCGTTTGATGAGGGAGCGTTGCCGGATTTCTGGCCGCAGACCCGCGATATCCGGGAAAGCGAGTGGACGGTTGCGCCCATCCCCCCCGATCACAGGGATCGTCGTGTCGAGATGACCGGCCCGGTGGAACGGAAGATGGTGATCAACGGGATGAATTCCGGCGCCCGCGTGTACATGGCAGACTTCGAGGACTCGTCAGCCCCGACCTGGCGGGCCATGGTCGACGGCCAGATCAACCTTCGGGATGTCGTGGACGGCACCATCCATTACACCAACCCCCATGGCAAACTCTACAAGCTGAACCGCCAGACCGCCGTGCTGATGGTGCGCCCGCGCGGCTGGCACATGCGGGAAAAACACGTCCTGCTGGACGGCGAGGCCATCTCCGCCAGTTTCTTCGATTTCGGCCTGTTCATGTTTCATAACGCCCGGAAACTCGTTCAGAAAGGGACCGGCCCGTATTTTTATCTCCCCAAAATGGAAAGCTACCTGGAGGCCCGGCTCTGGAACGAGGTCTTTGTATTTGCCCAGAACTATCTCGGCATCCCGCAAGGCACAATCCGGGCGACCGTCCTGATAGAAACTATCACGGCGGCCTTCGAGATGGACGAGATCCTCTGGGAGCTCCGGGAACATTCCGCCGGTTTGAACTGCGGGCGCTGGGATTACATTTTCAGTTTCATCAAATGCTTTCGGAACCGGCCGGAATTCGTCCTGCCCAACCGCGACCAGGTGACGATGAAAACGCATTTCATGAACGCCTATTCGGAGCTGCTGGTCAAGACCTGTCACCGCCGCGGTATACACGCCATGGGCGGGATGGCGGCGCAGATCCCGGTAAAAGACGATCCGGAGTTGAACGCCCAGGCCATGGCCAAGGTGCGCGCCGACAAGGAGCGTGAGGCAAGGAACGGGCACGACGGGACCTGGGTTGGCCATCCGGGGCTTGTGCCGGTCGCGATGGAGGTATTCGATCGGTTTATGCCCGGCCCGAACCAGATCGACAACAGGCGCGATGATGTCTGCGTGACCCAGGCGGACCTGCTGAAGGTCCCGGAAGGCACCATAACACGCGAGGGACTGGAGGGTAACGTGAACGCCGCGTTGCGTTATACGGAATCCTGGCTGGGCGGACAGGGCTGCGTTCCGATCTATCACCTGATGGAAGACGCCGCGACCGCCGAGATTGCGCGCGCCCAGATCTGGCAATGGATCCGGTACCCGAAAGGGGTGCTCGACAACGGCAAGAAGATCACCATTGAAATGTTCCGCGAGGCCCTGGCGCGCCACCTGCTGAATATCCGCGAGGAACTCGGCGACGAGGTCTACGAGTCCCGCCACTTCCAGGCGGCCGGCGAACTACTGGACAGGCTGATCACCAACCGGAAATTGCCCGCGTTTCTGACTCTGGAAGCCTACGGTCAATTATGAGAATATGAATGGCTTTTGCGGACTAAGCGGATGGACGTACACGGGTGTAACACCCGCGGGGGCGTGACCCAGTTTTGCCCGGAACGCGTGGCTGACCGGAACGAGGCTTCTTGCGGCCGCCGTCCGTCACGGAGCCGAAAGTTGTCCTTGATCCCGGCCGTTCGACGACACGATTGAAAATCTGCCACCCATTCAGCAGGAGGACATGATGACAAGAGAAGAGCAGATAAGGCAGCTTGAGCGGGAGTGGACGGAAAATCCCCGCTGGAAGAATGTGGGGCGCAATTACCGGGCGGAAGACGTGGTGCGCCTGCGCGGTTCCGTGCAGGAAGAATATACCCTCGCCCGCCGCGGCGCGGAAAAGCTGTGGAAACTTGTCAATGAAAAAGATTATGTAGGCAGCCTGGGCGCCATTACCGGGGGCCAGGCCGTGCAGCAGGTCAAGGCCGGCATCAAGGCGATTTATCTTTCCGGCTGGCAGGTGGCCGCCGACGGCAACACCTCCGAGACCATGTATCCCGACCAGTCCCTCTATGCCGTCAATTCCGTTCCCGCCATGGTTCGCCGCATCAACAACGCCTTCCGGCGTGCGGACGAGATCCAGTGGGCGCGGGGAAATAATGACATCGATTATTTTGCCCCGATCGTCGCCGACGCCGAGGCCGGTTTCGGCGGCGTGCTGAACGCCTTTGAACTGATGAAGGCCATGATCGAGGCCGGCGCCGCCGGCGTGCATTTTGAAGATCAGCTCGCCTCCGTAAAAAAATGCGGTCACATGGGCGGCAAGGTGCTCGTGCCGACCCAGGAGGCCATCCAGAAATTGACGGCTGCGCGTTTTGCCGCTGACATCATGGGCGTGCCGACCGTGATCCTGGCCCGCACCGATGCCAATGCTGCGGCGCTGCTGACCTCGGACGTGGACGAGAACGATCGCGAATTCCTGACGGGCGATCGTACCGCGGAAGGTTTTTTTGTAACCCGGCCGGGGATCGATCAGGCCATCAACCGCGGCCTGTCCTATGCGCCATACGCCGATTTGCTCTGGTGCGAAACCGCCGTGCCGGACCTGGAGGAGGCGAAGAAATTTGCGCAGGCCATACGCCGTAAGTTCCCGGATCAGTTGCTGGCCTATAACTGTTCGCCGTCCTTCAACTGGAAAAAGAACCTGAGCGACAGGGATATCGGCAGGTTCCAGCGCGAACTCGCCGCCATGGGTTACAAGTACCAGTTCGTCACGCTCGCCGGCATCCACAACATGTGGTACAACATGTTTGACCTGGCCTATGAATACGTCCGCCGGGGTATGAGCGCTTACGTGGAGATGGTGCAGGAGAAGGAATTCGCGGCGGCCGAAAAGGGCTATACCTTTGCCAGCCACCAGCAGGAAGTGGGCGCCGGTTATTTTGACGAGATCACCACCGTCATCCAGGGCGGCAGTTCATCCGTCCGGGCCCTTGACGGTTCAACGGAAGAAGCCCAGTTTGATCATAACCAGGAAGACGATACCCGCAAGGCCGCTGCAAAGTAACACTCGTATATTCGCAGTGTGAATAAGGCCTT
>CAZXGW010000094.1:2986-6180 GCA_964640355.1 uncultured Enterobacteriaceae bacterium | reverse complement strand
GCCGCAGGGACAGCGGCACTCGAGCCTACAGGGACGACTTCACGGCGTGTCTTCCAGAGGTCTGCCTGGCAGTATGATTAATGAAAGCTAGTCGCGGAACATCTCACTAGCCCCCGGCGGGACAGGTGACGCCCGTACCGCCGAGTCCGCAATACCCTCCCGGATTTTTCGCCAGGTATTGCTGGTGGTAATTCTCGGCATAATAAAAATCGCCGGCAGGCGCAATCTCGGTGGTGATCCTGCCAAAACCGGCCTCTGCCAGGGCTTGCTGATAACGGTCGCTGGACGCTGTGGCGGCAGCCAACTGATCCGGGCCGAAGGTATAAATCGCGGACCGGTACTGGGTGCCCACGTCATTACCCTGGCGCATACCCTGTGTGGGGTCATGGACCTCCCAGAACATCTGCAGCAAATCAGCATACCGGATGACATCGGGGTCAAACACCACCAGCACCACCTCGGCGTGTCCCGTCCGGCCGGTACAGACTTCGGCGTAGGTCGGGTTTGACGTATGGCCGCCGGAATACCCCACCGCCGTGATGTACACGCCCTCGACATTCCAGAAACGCCGTTCCGCGCCCCAGAAACACCCCGTGGCGAACAGGGCGGTTTCCATGCCCTCCGGAAACGGCGGTATTATCGGGCGGCCGTTGACATAATGCTGCGCCATCCGCGGCGACCGGATTTCATGCTCCCGGCGTGCCGCCGAAGGCGGTGCATGCGACGTGCGGGTTGTATCCGTCATGACACCGGAGTATAGCGGATCCCCACCTGCGCCGGGTACGGCTGCAAAACCGCCAAACCTGCAGGATAAATCGTTGTCATAGAGAGAAACAGCCGTGTGGAGGTTGAAATGAACGACCGGACTTACCTTTGGATCCTGCTCCTGCTGATCGGCGCAAACGCGCTGGCGGATGACACGTCCTACCCCGACGCGGTTGCCGTCGCGACCTTTGCCGGCGGATGTTTCTGGTGCATGGAGCCGCCCTTCGACGAAATCGACGGTGTCCTGTCCACCACCTCCGGTTACACGGGCGGGCATGAAAAAAACCCGGCGTATCAGGAAATTTCCGCCGGCACCACCGGACACGCGGAGGCGGTGCAGATCGTCTATGACCCGATGAAAGTCACCTACCGGCAACTGCTCGAGATATTCTGGCGCAACATCGATCCGACCACGGCGGACCGGCAGTTCTGTGACCGCGGACGCCAGTACCGCACGGGGATCTTCTATCACAACGAGGAGCAGAGGTCGCTGGCCGAGGAATCCAGGGAAAAACTGGAGAGGGAGAAACCGTTTTCCGGGCCGATCGTGACGGAAGTCACGAGAGCCACGGAATTTTATCCGGCCGAGGACTATCACCAGGATTATTACCGAAAAAATCCCGTGCGCTACAAGTTTTATCGCTATTCATGCGGCCGCGACCAGCGCCTCGAGGAACTCTGGGGCAGGCAGAAGCCCTGAGGTCGGTCCGCACACGGTATCCTGTCCCGTAAACAACTTTCGAAAATCCGGGTGCCGGGCCGTGCTCCGGAAGACACGCCGCGATGACGTCCCTGTAATTCGGGGGACAGCCGCGGGACACTACACCAGGAAGATCTCCCGAAAGGCGATATATATGCTCGCCATGACCATGGGCATGAGCACCAGCAGGCCGAGCGCAAAGGGAATGGCGGCAAGGATTAAAAGCACCATGGCCACGACGCCGTAGACGAGAAACGGAACCACGTTCACCAGGCACCCCATGAAACTGAGCTGCAACGCCTTGAGGGCGGGAATGTTCCCGAGTACCACCAGGGAAGGAGCAAACCAGTAGGCCATCAGCAACGGCATGTACAGCGCCAGTCCGGCCAGGAACGCAAGGATGGCTATGGAAAACGCGCCCTGTATCGCCTCAGGGTCAGGGGACAGGAGCAGGGTGAGAAGTTCACCGCCGTCGCCCACCATCATCAGCACGAAACCGGCCATCAACAGGAGCACGAGGATGTTGCCCGCCAGATACAACACGCCGAGCAGAAGCAGCTGGCCGGTGTTCCGGGTAAACCCGGCAAACAGGTGTTTCACCCTGAACCCGCCGCCCTGCTTCTGGGAATGACAACCCAGCATTATCCCGCCGATAAAAACGGTCATCAGGACAGACATGGCCACGCTGCCGATGACCGGCACAAGGTTGAGTAGGATTGAAACGATAAGGAACAGGAGCATGGCCAGGATCCAGTTGAGGGGATTTTCCCGGAAATAACCGAATCCATCGACCAGCCAGGCGGTGCCGCGACCTGCCGCCATGCGTTTCGGATTGCCTACGGTAACCGTGGCGTGGTCCATTCTGCCTCCCGGTATCTGGCCAGAACGTTAACGCATACTGGCATAAACCGTCCGAAAATCAATTTCAATCTGCCCTGCAGGTCGCATGCTGAAGAATGTCCGGAGCATGGCAAAAGCCGGGGCATCCTGAAAGTCATGAGGGAGTGAGCCGTTCCCCGTTGCCAGCCGGGGGATCGTAGAAACTGAGCAACACGCCGGCCAGCATGGCGGCCAGCATCCAGTATGCTTCAGGATGTTTATGCTCCCACGCGTAGGCGAGGCTGGCATAGAGCATGAACAGCGCCGACAGGCAGAACAGGGCGGGAATGAAGGGATAGCCGGGCACGGCGTAACCGCGCCGGACATGCGGATCCTTTATCCTCAATATCACCAGCGACATCGCCACGAGCAGGAAGAAAAACCAGTGCAGTGGTGCGCTGAAGATCACCAGCCGCTGAAAGGCGTCGCCGTAGCCGCCCAGGCCGATGATCAGGACGAGTGAGACGGCGGCCTGCAACACCAGGGCCCACACGGGTGCATCCAGTTGCCGGTTCCAGGTGCCCAGCCAGCGGTACAGGCGATGATCCTGGCCGAGCGCATAATAGATCCTGGCGTCCGTTAAAATCATGCCGTTGAGATTGCCGATACAGGTGATACAGATCAGGATACTGATGAACACCGCGCCGCTAGCATGAAACAGGCTGACCATGTCGGCGGCGGCGGAGGTTGACGCGGCGAGGCCTGCAAACCCCAGGCTCCACACGAACGCCAGGTTGATTGCGATATAGATCAGCGTCACGAGCAGCGTCCCGATCAACAGGGAGCGTAAAATATTTTTGCCGGGATGGCGGACCTCCGCCGCCACGTAGGAAATGTTGCTCCAGCCGCC
>CAZXGW010000094.1:0-2886 GCA_964640355.1 uncultured Enterobacteriaceae bacterium | reverse complement strand
GAGGTCGAAACCGTTCACGGGCAGGTCGTGTACCGGCGCCGCCGATCGGGGCACCACCAGAAACATGCCGATGACGACAATCAACAGGAGGCCGAGGACCTTTGATACCGTCACGAGATTCTGCGTCCATTTGCCCGGCCGCACGCCGCACATGTTTACAAGCGTGAGGACGATGACCGCAACGATGGCATAGGCCATCAGGCCGTCATCACCAGGCGACAGCGGCCAGACCTCGCTGGCGTAGCGCGCGAAGATATAGGCGATCGCCCCGATGTTGGCCGGCCTGACCATCCAGAAACCCGCCCAGGTAAACAGAAAGCCCGTACGCCGCCCGTAGGCGCGGGTAAGAAAAACATAATCTCCCCCTTCGTAAGGATAGGTCGTCGCCAGTTCCGCGTAGCAGACGGCGCCGATGAGTGAAACCAGGCCGCCGGCGATCCAGGCGCCGATAAGCCAGCGGGTATCGGGAACGCTCTGCGCAATGAGGGGTGTTGTTTCGTAAATGCCGGCGCCGATGACGATGCCGAGGATAATGCATACCGAATCAAATAACGTCAGCTGCGGTTTCGGCGTAGCGTGCAATCCTGTCATCACCGGTCAAACGCCTGCAGGTATGGATACGCGCACGCCCGCGCTATCAACATCGCGCCTCGCAAGCCCCGCTGTGCGCTGCCGGGTCACCTTACACCGCGCGACGTACCGTGCGAGGCAGCAGGTGTGCCGCCGCCACGTCACGGGATTAGCCTGTTCCTGGAGTTTCACCATCCAAGTGTCTGTTTTTTCACGAATACATTGCCTACTTACCGGCTTTGGCCTAACATTCCGGGAAAACCGTACAACACCGCAGGTGACTATCTTGCCCAAAAAAAAGGCTAAAGAGGAGAAAACATCAGAACCCAAAAAACTGGGCAGTTACCTGGTGGTTTCCCAGGGCACCATCAACTCCGCCATCGAAAGACAGATCGACGCTTACACCAAGGGAAGGCCGGTCAAGCGCCTCGGGGAAATCCTGCGGGAAATGGAGGTGATCACCCAGGAAGATCTGGATACCGCAATTCGGCTGCAGCGCATCGACCGCCTGTCACGGTGCCCGCTGTTTTCGGAACTGCCCGCCGCTGATCTCGCCGCGCTGAGCAAACACTTCCAGGAAGTCAGCATTCCGCCCGGCGAACAATTTATCACGCAGGGTGAAAACGACCCGACGTTATACGTCATCGCCTCGGGGCGGGTCGAGGTATTCAGCCTCGATAATAGCGGCCGGGAGGTAAGCATCGCCGATGTCGGGGAAGGCGAGCCTATCGGCGAAATGGGTTATTTCTCAGGCGGCATCCGCACGGCCAGCGTCCGCACCCTGGAACCCGTGCAGATGCTGCGTGCCGAATACCGGAACCTGACGAATTATTTCGAAAACGTGCCGTATGTCGCCCTCACCTTTACCCAGGTCGTGAACCGGCGACGGAAGGAACTGGAACAACTTACAAAATTTGCCCGGGACTGACGTCGAATCAGCCCCCGGCCGACGGCCTGATTCACACCGCCCGGGCGAGGTTCGTCAACTGGCATTGAGCGCCATGGCGGCGCGCCGGTAATCCTTCGGCTTGACCCAGAGGACCATTCCATACCGCTTCTTGCCCGCGGCAACGGCATCGACCGCCGTGATGTTGATCCCCTCCCTGGCGAGCCTCGATACGATCTTCTGAACCGCGCCCACTTCGTCCGTGCCCTGTACCAGAAAGGCCTTTTTGGTCCCGCTCAATTTCCAGCCGTTCCTGTCGGCCACCTTCCTGATGGCGGATACCCTGTCTGACACCAGGTCGATCTGCGCCTTTCCACCCTTTACCGGAAATCCGGAAAAGGCAATCAGGTTGATACCGGCATCTCTTATTTCTTTCAGTATTTTCGCGCCCTGCCCGGCACGGCTCGACACCGTCACATAACAATAATCCACTTTCGACACTCTGTAAGCCATAATCAGCTCCTCGTCATTCAGAAATGATCACGTGTTAAGCGTAGCGTAAATTTACGGATTCAACCTGTACCTGCGTTAACGCTAATTATAGTTGAAAAAACGCGGATTATTGACAGTTTTGATCTTTCCGGCAAAATATCGCCCCGCTGTAAAGGGTCAGTCTGCAAAATATGAACTTCCAAGCTGGTGCCGGAAACAAAATCGCCGTCAGCCGCCTCCAGGCGACTTCCATCCATCTTTCTGTGAGCGCCGTCGCCTTTATCGTCATCCTCTACTTCATCATCGTGCACTGGTTCCCCAAGCCGCATTTCGCGGTTAATGGAGGCTGGCAGGGAGTGAGGATCATGCTGTTCGTCGATTTCGTGCTGGGGCCCTTCCTCACCCTGCTGCTGTTCAACCCCGCCAAGTCCATCAAGGCCCTGACCTTTGATCTCTGCTGCATTGCCACCATGCAGGTCAGCGCCTTCAGCTGGGGCGTGTACGCGGTGCATTCCCAGAGGCCGGTGGCGCTCAGCTTCTACAACGGCACGGTTTATCCAATCCTCGAAGAGGAACTGGCCATACAGGAAAAAACCCCGGAGGATGTCAGGAAGATCGACGACGGTCGGCCGCCGGTCGTGTATGCCCGCAACGCGGAGACCGAAGCGGAAACCGCGGGCGCCTTCACCTACGAACTGATTGAAGGCATTCCCGAATCAAAACTGTTTTTCCTCTTTGAGCCGTTAAGCCGGCATGTTTCCGAGGTGTTCGAGGCGTCCCTCGAGAAACAGAAGAAGCCACCCGGGGCTTTTATTGCGATCAGGGAAGACTATCTCAGCAAGAACGGCTTCAGCGGGGAAGACGTGGCCTTCGTCCCGTTCGAGGGCCGGTACGGGTACTCGCTCCTCGTGTTTGACCGCAGCGGCAGGATCATTGAT
>CAZXGW010000093.1:0-6326 GCA_964640355.1 uncultured Enterobacteriaceae bacterium | reverse complement strand
ACTTATAGCTTATGACTGGCTAACAACAAGCGGTCATGAATGCAGAAGTAAAGAATGGAATTTAGTTACAGCCCCCGCAACAGCGCATTCAATTGCCGCTTGTGACGGGCGGCCTTGTTTTTATGGATGATTTTCTTGTTGGCCATGCGATCGATCACGGGTACGGCCGTCTTGAAGGCATCGGTTGCGGTTTCCCGGTTCCCTGACTGGATGGCGGCGAGGACGTTCCTGTGATGCGTGCGCAGCATGGAACGCTGACTGGTGTTCTGTTTCCTGCGCTTCTCGTTCTGGCGCGCGCGTTTTTTTGCTGAGGCAATATTGGCCACCGTTTTACTCCCGAAATGCTGTCAAAGGCGCGTCACTATGCGGATCCCACGGCGATTTGTCAATCCCGGTTCGCGATTATGATATGCTCCGCGTCTTTATGAAAAATCATATCAAACAATCAGATACGGGAGCCAGCCGCGTCGGCAGCGGCGGGATACGGTCCTGAGCAACCGGCTGCTCCGATCGACGTTTACTGTCAGCGCCATGACGTTGCTGTCGCGTATCTTCGGCCTGCTGCGCGATATCGTCATCGCGCGCTATTTCGGCGCGGGTCTGGGGGCGGACGCCTTTTTTGTCGCATTCAAGATCCCCAACTACCTGCGCCGCCTGTTTGCCGAAGGGGGTTTCTCCCAGGCCTTCGTGCCGGTTCTCACGGAGTATAAAAACCTGCAGGCGGAGAACGAGGTCCAGCAGCTCATCGATCACGTCACCGGCACGCTGGCGCTGGTGTTGTTCATCATTTCCGTCGTCGGCGTAGTCGCCGCCCCCCTCCTGATCATGATCTTCGCGCCGGGTTTTCTCGACGAAGGGGAAAAATACGGCCTGGCTGTCAGCATGCTGCGGGTCACGTTCCCCTACATCCTGTTTATCTCCCTGACGGCCCTGGCCGGCGGCATATTGAATACCTACGGGCGTTTCGCCGTACCCGCCTTCACCCCCGTGCTGCTGAACGTTTCCCTGATCGCCTGTGCCATCTGGCTTGCGCCGCACTTGGACCAGCCCGTCATGGCGCTCGCCTGGGGTGTGTTCATCGCCGGCGTGGCCCAGCTCCTGTTCCAGTTGCCGTTTCTGCAGCGCATCGAGCGATTCCCCCGGCTCGCCTTCAGAAGCAGGCATGACGGGGTGAAGCGGGTGATTACCCTCATGATACCGGCCCTGTTCGCGGTCTCCGTATCCCAGATCAATCTCATTGTCGACCTGCTCATCGCCTCCTTTCTGCAGACCGGCAGCATCTCCTGGCTGTATTACTCCGACCGGCTGATGGAGTTTCCGCTCGGTGTCTTTGGTGTGGCACTCGCCACCGTCATCCTGCCCAGTCTCTCGGAGCAGCATGCGCAGGGATCGGGGGCGGGCTTCAGCCGGCTGCTGGACTGGGCCCTGCGCTGGACGCTGCTGGTCAGTGTCCCGGCCACCGTCGGGTTAATCCTGCTCGCCGGACCGATGCTGGCCACCCTGTTTCACTACGGCGAGTTCAGTGCCCGGGACGTGGCCATGGCCAGCCGGAGCCTCGTCAGCTACGCCATCGGGCTGTCCGGGTTCATCCTGATCAAGGTACTTGCCAGCGGTTATTTCTCCCGCCAGGACACGCGCACGCCGGTCCGGATCGGCGTGGCGGCCATGCTGTCCAATATCATTCTCTGCCTCCTGCTGGTCTTCCCCCTTGCTCACGCCGGTCTGGCCCTGGCCACGTCCCTGGCCGCCTTTATCAACGCGGGCCTGCTGTTTTACTACCTGCGCCGGAAAATGGTTTACCAGAGAGAGGGAGGGTGGGGCGTTTTTCTGTCGCGGCTCGCGCTGGCCTGCGGGATCATGGGCGGCATGCTGTATTGGCAGGTGCCGGCCATCGATCGGTGGCTCGCCTGGACGGTCTGGGATCGGGCCCTGCAGCTTGGGCTGTGGATCGCTCTCGGCGCGCTGGTTTATTGTGCCGTCCTCTGGCTCTGCGGAATGCGGCCACACCACCTGCTGCTGTCCAGCGTTAAAGCCGGCGGCGTGTCGTAACATCATGGAATTCATCCGCAGCCTGCACAATCTTCGCCCGCAGCACCGGGGGTGTGTGGCGACAGTCGGCAACTTCGACGGCATGCACCTCGGCCACCAGGCGATCATCCAGGAGCTGCGGCAGGCATCGGAACGCTTCCGGCTTCCCTCGATCGTCGTTATCTTTGAACCCCAGCCGCAGGAATTCTTCAGGCCGGAGCGGGCACCGGCGCGACTCATGCGCCTGCGTGAAAAACTGGACAGCTTTACGCAGTACCAGGTGGATCGCACCCTGTGCCTGCGGTTTGACGATGCCCTCGCCCGGCGCAGTCCGCGTGATTTTGTCCTGGACATCCTGGTCAGGGGACTCGACGTACGGTACCTGGTGGTCGGTGATGATTTCAGGTTCGGCAAGGGGCGGCAGGGCGATTTTTCGATGCTGCGGGAACTGGGGAAGGAATTCGGGTTCGAGGTCGAGCGGGCAGCCTGCTGCCGGGTCTGTGAGCGCCGGATCAGCAGCACCTGGCTGCGCGAGATACTGGAAGCGGGCGACATGGAAACCGCCAGGAAACTCCTGGGCCGGTATTACGCCATCAGCGGCCGCGTCGTGCATGGCGATAAACGCGGGCGCGATCTCGGCTACCCGACGATCAACGTCAACCTGCACCGGCTGCGCAGTCCGCTGGCGGGGATTTTCGCGAGCCGGGTTCACGGTGTCGCCGATCGGGCGCTGGAGGCCGTGACTTCCGTCGGCACCCGGCCCATGTTCGGCGGTAAAGGTGTGAACCTCGAGTCGTACCTGTTTGATTACGCCGGCGACGCGTATGGGCGCAGGGTCCGGATTGAATTCTTCAGGCAACTCAGAAAGGAGCGGAACTTTGATACCATTAAAGATTTGCAGGACCAGATTGCCGCCGATATCGCCCAGACGCGGCGTTTTTTTGACGAGAAGCGAAACGACCTCGTGACTCACGGATAATATGGCCGATTATAAAAGCACACTCAATTTGCCGAGGACGGAGTTCCCGATGCGGGCCCATCTTGCGCAGCGCGAACCGGAGATACTCCGGCGCTGGCAGGAGATGGACCTGTATGGCCGGATCCGGGAGCGCCGCCACGGCGCGAAGCGTTTTATCCTGCATGACGGGCCACCTTACGCCAACGGCGATATCCACATCGGCCATGCCGTCAACAAGATTCTGAAGGATATCATCATCAAGTCGAGGGGCCTCAACGGCGAGGATGCACCCTTCGTGCCGGGCTGGGATTGCCACGGCCTGCCGATCGAGCTGATGGTGGAGAAAAAGATCGGCAAGGCCGGCTATAAGGTCGATGCGCGCACATTCCGCAACGCCTGCCGGGACTATGCGCGGCAGCAGGTCGAGCGCCAGCGCGCCGACTTTCAACGGCTGGGGGTGCTGGGTGATTGGGAGCGCCCCTACCTGACCATGGATTACCGGATGGAGGCCGACATCATCCGTGCCCTCGGCCGGATGATCGCTGCCGGGCACCTCGTTAAAGGGATCAAGCCCGTGTACTGGTGCATCGATTGCGGCTCGGCCCTGGCCGAGGCGGAAGTGGAATATGAAGACCGGTCCTCGCCGGCGGTGGACGTGGTTTTTCCGGTGGCGGATGAAAAGGATTTCCGGGTGCGGCTGGGCGAAGGTGCGGCGAGGTGCGAAGACCGGCCCGGCGTCGTGATCTGGACCACGACCCCCTGGACGCTGCCCGCCAACCAGGCCGTGGCCGTGCATCCCGAGTTTGAGTACCAGGTCATGGCATGCCAGATGGAAACCGGCAAGGCGTGCCTCGTTCTCGCCGCGGAGCTTGCCGCAGGGGTTTTGAAGCGGTGCGGTATCGAGGAGTACCGGATCCTGGGCGCTTGCTGTGGCCGCGACCTGGAAGGTCTTGTATTGCGCCACCCGTTCTATGATCGCAACGTTCCGGTGATTCTCGGCGATCACGTCACGCTGGAGGCGGGAACCGGCGCCGTGCATACCGCCCCCGGACATGGTCTGGACGATTATATCGCCGGCCGCCGCTATGACCTGCCGGTCGCCAACCCGGTCGGCGGCGACGGCCGCTTTCTGCCGGACACCGAACTGTTTGCCGGCGAGAATGTGTTCTCCGCCAACGATCATGTCATCGCCGTCCTGAAAGAGCGCGGGATGCTGCTGCACACCGAGAACGTGCGACACAGTTACCCGCATTGCTGGCGGCATAAGACCCCGGTTATTTTCCGCGCCACGCCGCAGTGGTTCGTGAGCATGGAAAACGGCAAGCTGCGCGGGAAGGCGCTGAAGGCCATCGACACGGTGCAGTGGCTGCCGGAATGGGGCCGGGATCGGATCCGGGGTATGGTGGCCGAACGTCCGGACTGGTGCATCTCCAGGCAAAGGACCTGGGGAGTGCCGATTACTGTATTCATTTATAAACAGACGGGTGAGCTGCATCCGGACACGCTGGACCTGATCGAACAGGTGGCCGGGCGCGTTGAGCGCGGCGGCATCGATGCCTGGTTCGATCTCGATCCCGGCGAACTGCTGGGGGAGGAAGCCGCCGCCTACGACAAGGTCACCGATACCCTGGATGTCTGGTTTGATTCCGGCGTGACCCATGCCTGCGTCCTCGCGAAGGACGCGCGGCTGCAGTTTCCCGCCGACCTCTACCTCGAAGGATCGGACCAGCACCGCGGCTGGTTCCAGTCCTCGTTGCTGACCTCGGTCGGGATGAACGATACCGCCCCCTACCGGGGCGTGCTGACCCACGGGTTCACCGTCGATGCCGAGGGAAAAAAGATGTCCAAGTCCCGCGGCAACGTGATCGCCCCGCAGCAGGTCATGAAGACCCTCGGCGCGGACATCCTGCGGTTGTGGGTGGCGGCGACTGACTACCGCCACGAGATGGGCGTATCCGACGAGATCCTCGGGCGCATGGCGGATGCCTACCGGCGCCTGCGGAATACCGCGCGCTACCTGCTCGCCAACCTGGAGGGCTTCGATCCCCGGGCCGACTGCGTTCCCTTCGACCGGATGCTGGAGCTGGATCTGTGGGCGCTCGACAAGGCCGCCCTAATGCAAAAGGAGATCATCACTGCCTATGACGCCTGCCAGTTTCATCTCATTTATCAGAAACTGCACCAATTCTGCGTGGTGGACATGGGCGGCTTCTACCTGGATATCATCAAGGATCGCCAGTACACCCTGCCGGCGCAGAGTCTGCCACGGCGGTCCGCCCAGACGGCGATGTACCACATTATTGAAGCCCTGGCGCGCTGGTTTGCCCCGGTCCTGAGCTTCACCGCGGACGAGATCTGGCAGTACATCCCCGGAAAACGAAGCCCTTCCGTGTTTCTCGAAGAATGGTACGAAGGGCTGGATGCCATCAGGGATTCCGTCACGCGTCTTGATCGGTGGAAGAAGATCATCAGCGTGCGCGATGAGGCCAGCCGGGAGCTTGAGAAGTTGCGCATGGCGGGAAAAATCGGATCCTCCCTGGATGCAGAGGTGGATCTATACTGCGATGAACCGCTGGCCGGGGAATTGAACCGCTTGAACGATGAATTGCGTTATGTGCTGATCACCTCTTACGCGCGCATCCGGCCGGCGGAGGCCCGGTGTGAAAATGCAGTCCCCTCGGCATTGGCCGGCTTGTGGCTCAATGCCCTGCCATCCGTCCATCCCAAGTGCATTCGTTGCTGGCACCACCGCGAAGATGTCGGACGTGATCCGAGGCATCCCGGCCTTTGCAGTCGTTGCATCGTGAACATCGAAGGTGAGGGTGAACGGCGTGCCTTCGCCTGAACCGACATGAGTCGGGACAGCGCCACCAGGTGGTTGTGGCTGACGGTTTTGATCGTGGCGGCCGACCAGGTTACCAAGGGACTGGCCAGCCACTACCTGGGGTTGCATGAACCCCTCGCCATGGCGCCCGGCCTCAATCTGACCCTGATGCACAACACCGGCGCCGCCTTCAGCCTGCTGAGCCAGGCAGGCGGCTGGCAGCGTTGGTTGTTCATCGGCCTCGCCCTGGCCGTGAGCGCGGCGCTCGTGATCTGGCTGTTTAACCTGCCACGTGGCAAGGGGTTGCTGGCCTGTTCGCTGGCCCTGATCCTCGGGGGCGCACTGGGCAACCTGTGGGACCGGGTGGCGCTTGGATACGTCGTCGATTTCATCGATGTCTATTACCGGGAGTGGCATTGGCCGGCGTTCAACGTCGCGGATTCCGCCATCACGGTGGGCGCTATTTTGCTCGTCATCGATACCTTCTGGTTCGGTGAAGCCAGGGTGGCCGTCTGA
>CAZXGW010000092.1:0-6351 GCA_964640355.1 uncultured Enterobacteriaceae bacterium | reverse complement strand
TCCCGTATCGGCTACGTGCCGCAGCATCCCACGTTCTCGCGTGATTTCCCGATCAGCGTCCAGGATGCCGTATTGCTGGGCAGGCTCGGGATCGGCAGCCGGCTCGGCCGGTATTCAGAAGAGGACAGGAAAATCGCGTTCGAGGCCATGGATGCGGTGAAGATTGTGCCCATACGCCACAGGCCGGTAGGGTCCCTGTCGGGCGGGCAGCTGCAGCGCGTGCTGATCGCCCGGGCCCTCGCCTGCCGGCCTGAAATCCTGATCCTGGATGAACCGACGGCCAACATCGACATGCGGGCGGAAGAGGATATTTTCGGCCTGCTGAAGGAATACCTCGCGCATATGACCATTATCGTGGTTTCGCATGATATCGGCTTCATCTCGGGTTACGTGGACCGGGTCGCCTGCCTGAACCAGACACTGGTCTGCCACGATACCGGGGAGATCAGCGGCAGGACGATCGAAGAACTCTACGGCACCCCCGTGCGCGTGATTCACCATACCCATTAAGCCTTTCACATGAGCGAATCGTTCTCGGCGATTTTTGAATACAGTTTCATGCGGCATGCCCTGCTGGCCTGCCTGCTGGCCAGCATAGGTTGCGGCATCATGGGGACGTACGTGGTCGTCAGGCACATCGGGTTTCTCGCCGGCGGGATTGCCCATTCCGTGCTGGCAGGCATGGGCGTGGCCTATTTCACCGGCGGTTCCCCGCTGGCGGGCGCGATGGTGGCGGCGCTCGCGGCCGCCATCCTGATCGGCTGGATCAACCTGCGGTGGCGGCAGAACGAGGATATCCTCATCGCCGCCTTCTGGTCCGTCGGCATGGCGATTGGAATCCTGTTCATTTCGCGGACACCGGGATACAACATCGACCTGATGAGTTACCTGTTCGGCAACATCCTGCTGGTGTCCGGCGAGGACTTGCTGCTCATGTTCGTGCTCGACGTCGTGATAATTCTCATGGTGTTCCTGTTTTACCGGGAGTTTCTGGCGGCGGCGTTCGACGAGGAATTTTCCCGGCTGCGCGGGGTGAACGTCGAGTTTTACTATATTCTCCTGCTGTGCATGGTGGCGCTGACGGTGGTGCTTTTGATCCAGATCGTGGGCCTCATACTCGTGCTTGCACTGTTGATTCTGCCCGCGGCCAGCGCCGCCCAGTTTGTCAGGTCCATCAACGGCATGATGATCCTGGCCGTCATTTTCAGCGCGCTGTTGACCGCCTCCGGCCTGATCTTCTCCTATGCGCCGGATTTGCCTTCCGGCTCGACGATCATCATCCTCGCCGGCGCCTTTTACCTGGCGGCGATTGTCGCGGGGAGCTATTTGAAAAAGTGGCGGACTGCCTGAGCCGTTGCCCGGTCAGGCACGGCCGCCCTGCGCGAGCGCGGCTTTAGTGCGTCTTTTGTTCGACGCGCGGGCGAGTTCTCCGATCAGTTTTTCGGTGTCTTCCCAGCCCAGGCAGGCATCCGTGATGCTCTGGCCGTACACCAGCGGCGTGCCGGGGATCACGTCCTGCCGGCCCGCGACCAGGTGGCTTTCTATCATGACCCCGAAAATGCGCTCGTCGCCGGCGGCGATCTGGGCGGAGACGTCCCTGCCCACGTCCAGTTGTACCAGGTGCTGCTTGCGGCTGTTGGCATGACTGAAATCAACCATGATCTTCTGCGGCAGGCCGGCTGCGACAAGCTCTTTTGCCGCCTCGTTGATGTTGTCCGGATCGTAATTCGGTGTCTTGCCGCCGCGCAGGATGATGTGGCTGTCCTGGTTGCCCGCGGTCGAAAAGATGGCGGAATTGCCTTCCTTCCGCAGGGACAGGAAATGATGGGGCCGCCGGGCGGCGCCGACGGCGTCCACGGCCACCCGGATATTGCCGTCGGTGCCGTTCTTGAAGCCCACGGGGCAGGACAGGCCCGAGGCCAGCTCCCGGTGGACCTGGCTTTCCGTGGTGCGCGCGCCGATGGCGCCCCAGCTGATGAGATCCGTGACGTACTGCGGGGTGATGAGATCGAGATACTCGGTGCCCGCCGGCACGCCCATTTCGTTGAGTTCAAGGAGCAGCCTGCGCGCAAGGCGCAGGCCCTTGTTGATCTGGAAGCTGCCGTCGAGGTCCGGATCATTGATGAGTCCCTTCCAGCCAACGGTCGTCCGCGGTTTTTCGAAATACACGCGCATGACAATGAGCAGGTCATCCCTGAATCTGTCGATCAGGGTTTTCAGCCTGGCGGCGTATTCCCTGGCGGCGTTGAAATCGTGTATGGAGCAGGGACCGGAAACCACGAGCAGCCGATCGTCAACGCCGTACAGTATATTATGGATGTCACGACGGGTTTCATAAGTTGTCCTGGCCGCGTTTTCCGTGATCGGTATTTCCTCGCATATCTCGGCGGGCGAAGTCACCGCCTTGATCGATTCTATGCGCAGATCATCGGTCCGGTATTTCATGTTTATTCGCCCGGGAAGTGTTTCGGTGGATTCAACGGCTCATTGCAACAGGGACAGGCCATACAGCGGTTTTAAACGGGAAGGATCTGCACAGCGGGTCCGGCTTGCGCCGACACGCCGTAAATACGTCCCTGTAGGCTCGACGCCGGCCTCCCTGCCGGCGACGGTCGGCTTTAAGCCAAACCCGCTGTGAGGACAGTACCGGTTGCATTGACCCGTTGAATCCACTTTATTGGAAAAGGCTGGACGCGGAAACACGCTTATCCCGGCGGCCAGCCGAAGCGCCTTCCGGCCAGCAAGTGGACGTGCAGGTGGAAAACCGACTGCCCGGCCGATTCGCCATTGTTGATTACCAGCCTGAAAGACTCACCGTATCCTTCTTCCGTTGCAATTTGCGCGGCGACCAGGAGCAGACGGCCGAGAACATCCTGATCGGAAGGTCCGGCTTCCGTGATCATGGCGATGGGCTTTTTGGGAATCACGAGCACATGAAGCGGCGCCTGCGGGTTGATGTCCCGGAAGGCCAGGCATTGATCGTCTTCATGGACGATGTCCGCGGGGATCTCTTTCGAGATTATCCTGCTGAAAATTGTCTCCGGCATGGTGGTGATGTCGCGAAAGATATTGTTATGCTAGCAAGGCGAGGAGGCGATGGACGTGTGAATGATCATACCAATAAACCCCGCGCCGTGACAAAAAGCGGTCCGGTTCGCGCGAAGGCGGTAGGCCGCGCGCAGGCGCAGACCAAAAAGCCGTTTCGGTGCGCCCCAAATCCGGCCCCGTTGACTGGCAGGTGCCGCGGGCTTCGGCCGGCGCCGGGTGTCGCGGCACGAAGGCGCGGCAAGCCGATGATTTCAAAAGGCTTGACTCTGTAGTAAGGTACAGAGTCTATACTTGAAGGGGTAAACCGAGGTACAGGTCCCGTGGAAAATTATACCATCGGCCAGGTGGCCCGCCGGCTCGGCATCGGCATAGAGACGATCCGGTTTTATGAGCGCAAGGGGTTGATCGATGAGCCCGCCAGGAAGGAAAGCGGGTACCGTCAATACGATGATGCGGCGGTGGCGCGGCTCGCCTTCATCCAGCAGGCAAAGACCCTGGGGTTTTCCCTCGGCGAGATCGGCGAACTGTTGTCCCTCAAGTCAAGACCGGGCGCCACCAGCCGGGAGATTAAACTGATGGCAAAGGGCAAGCTGGCCGACATTGAGCAGAAGATAAAGATGCTGCAGCAGATGAGGCGTACCCTGAAAACACTCGTCGAGAAATGCCCTGGTGAAGGCGCGCTCGGCGAATGCCCCATATTGCAGGCCCTGGACTCCCGTGATCTCAGGAACGCCAGAAACCGGGGAACGTAGAGATACCTCTTGTCCGGCATCGTCACAACGGCACGAAAAAGCGTTTGCAGGATCACCCTGTTCCTGTTTTACGCCATGGGCCTTTCGCTTGCTGCGAGCCCCTGCGTCATGTCGGCGGCAGGAGTTGACGAACCCCATCATCATTGCCCCGGCAAAAATGACAACAGCCCCTGTCCGTGCAGTCATGCCTGCGCTCATGACAAGTGCGGTTCATGCACCATGGAAAACGGCGGGAATTACCTCTCTGCCGGCTTTCCGCTCACCCCGGATCCGAAAAACGCGAAACACGGCCATGCCATCGCCGACAGCAGCCCGGCATTCAGCCGGTATTACCGGCAGCCGGATCACAGGTTCAAGCCACAGGTTTTCCCCGCCGTTCACCCCGTTCTCCGTTATTGCCATTTCCTGATCTGATCAACGTCCCGCCGGACCTGCATCCCGGATTTCCCGGGGCTTTCTGTGAGGAGGTTGATCATGTATATCAGAACCGTATTTGCCCAGGCAGTTCTTGCAAGCATTGTTTTACCGGCGTGCCTGCTGTCCGCGGGGTCTGCCGCGGAAAACGCATCCGGCGTTCTGTCGCTCGTGGAAGCGGAACGGAAGGCGCTCGAGATCGATCCCGTCATGGCGAAATTCCAGGCGCAGTCGGATGCGTTTTCCGCGCGCGCCGTGGCGGAAGGGCAGTTACCGGACCCGGAGTTGAGCCTCGGCCTCGCCGAAGTGCCGCTGGACAACTTTGATTTCGGCGAGCACGAGGACACCGAGGTTCGCCTGGGGCTGAGCCAGTCGTTCCCGGCGGGCAGGACCCTCAGGTTCCGGACCGAGCGCATGGATGCCATGGCCGGCGCTGAACGGGCGCGCGTGCAGAACCAGGGCCTGCTCGTGCTGCAGGGGGTGCGCAGCGCTTACGTGGAGCTGTACTTCCTGCAGGAAGCGCGCCGGATTCTCGATCTGAACCGGGACCTGTTCCGGGAAATGGCGGAAATCACGGAACGCCAGTATGCCGAGGGCCGTGACAATCAGCATGACGTGATACGCGCCCAGCTCGAACTGTCGCTGATCGAGGATCGCATCGAGGAGACGGACGGCGTGATTAACGTCGCGCGTGCCGAGCTTGCGAAGTGGGTGGGCGGCGGGAACGCGGCGCGCCCCCTCGACACCGGGGAACCCCTGTTGCCGCCGCTGCCGGCGATCGATGAAATCGTGGCGCACCTGCCGCACCATCCGCTGCTCAAGGTTGAAGACGCCGGGATAGAAGCGGCGCAGAAATCGGTCGCCATCGCCGAGGAGCAGTACAAACCCCAGTGGATGCTCGATTTCATGCTGTCAGAAAACACCGGCAGCCGGTTTGATCAGCGCACCGGTCCCGATTTCGCGGGCGTCTTCCTGAAGATGTCATTGCCGATTTTTACCGGCAAGCGCCAGGACAAGCAGCTCGTGGCCAGCCAGCAGGAGGCGATTGCGGCACGCCACGACCGCGCCGACAACCTGCGTGAATTGACCCGGCAGGCGGAGGCGGAATACGCGAGTTTCGAAAAGCTTGAACGGCGCCTGGATCTCTACCGGCAGCGCGCCACGGTAGAGGCCCTGCAGACCCAGGAGGCGACGTTCAACGCCTACCAGAATGATCTCGCCGATTTCGAGACGCTCGTTCGCGCACGTTCGCTCTCGCTCCAGACCGAGCTGGAAATGCTGCGCATCCGCGCGGATCGCCTGAAAAGCCACGCCGGCCTGCTGTACCTGGCGGGAGAGACACTGTGAAGCGGCGAACGGGGATGATGCTGGCGGCCCTGCTGGCGACGGCTGCACTTGCCGCCTGGCCTGGTTTCTTGCGCGATACGGCCGGTGACTGGTTTGAGCGCGGGCGGATGATCATCGCCGGGATCGCCCGCATGGATGACGGGGGAGGGGAAACGGCGCTGGAACACGCGCTCAGGCACCTGGACCCGGCGTACTACTGTCCGATGCACCCGCAGGTGACGAGCGACAGGCCGGGGCGCTGTCCGATCTGCAGCATGGACCTGGTGCCCGTTGCCGGTACGGCGTCCGCCGGCGAGCGCCGGATCCTGTTCTACCGCCACCCGATGGATCCTTCCGTGACTTCGAGTACGCCGCAGAAAGACAGCATGGGCATGGATTTCATCCCCGTGTATGCCGACGAGGCGGGGACCGGCCCCCTGATCACCGTGCCGCCGGAGGTGGTCAACAATCTCGGCGTGCGCACCGAACGGGTGAAGCGGGAAACGCTGGCGCGCCGCATCGATACGGTCGGCTATGTCGGTTACAACGAGTCGCTCATCGGTCACGTCCACCTGCGCACGGAGGGCTGGATCGAGCGGTTGACCGTGAACACTGTCGGCGATCGCGTCCGGCAGGGGCAACTCCTGTTTACCCTGTATGCGCCGGCGCTGGTGAATGCGCAGGAGGAATACGTGCAGGCGCTCGAGCGCGGCAACGAGCGGCTGATCAACGCCTCGCGCCAGAAGCTCAAGGCGCTCGGCATATCGGCGGCGCAGGTCGAAAACCTCACGCAGACCCGCAAGGTGGAGCG
>CAZXGW010000091.1:0-6460 GCA_964640355.1 uncultured Enterobacteriaceae bacterium | reverse complement strand
TCCCTGCGGCACACGGTCTTCCAAAAGGCTGGCCGGATATACGAATGATAAAACATTTGCACGGGAAAACACGCGGGTATCCCGCATACCGTTCTCTGACCAGATTTACCGGGATACGCGTTACCCATCACACTGCCGCCGCCCCGCCAACGATCTCCGAGAGTTCCTGGGTGATCGCCGCCTGCCGCGCCTTGTTGTATATCAGTTGCAATTCCTCTATCAGCTTGCCGGCATTGTCGGAAGCGCTCTTCATCGCCACCATGCGGGCAGCCTGTTCACAGGCGATGTTTTCGACGACCCTCTGGTAGGTCAGTGACTCGATATAGCGCACGAGTAACTGGTCCAGCACCTCCTTGGCCTCCGGTTCATAAATGTAATCCCAGTGATGGGCGAGTTCCTTGTCCGCCATTGGCTGCACGGGAATCAGTTTTTCCACCACGGGCCGCTGGGTCATGGAATTGATAAAGTCGTTCGACACGATGTAAAGTTCGTCGATCCTGTCTTCCTGGTAGGCGTCAAGCATCACCCTGACGGTGCCTATCAGCTTCTCCAGCCTCGGTTCGTCGCCGATTTGCGTCGCCTGGCCGGTAATCCTGCCGCCGATGCGGGAAAAGAAACCCACCGCCTTGCGGCCGATGAGGCACATCTCGACCTGTTTGCCTTCCTCCTCCCAGGCGCTGAGCTGCCGCAGGGTCTCGCGGAACAGGTTGGCATTCAATCCCCCGCACAGGCCGCGGTCTGTGGAGACGATGATCAATCCCACTCCCCGCACTTCCTGGCGCGGCGTCAGGAACGGATGATGGTATTCGGTATTGGCATGGCCGACGTGGGTGATGACATTGCGTATCTTGTTCGCGTACGGCCTCGCCGCATGCATGCGATCCTGGGCCTTGCGCATCTTGCTGGCCGCCACCATCTCCATGGCCTTCGTGATCTTCTGCGTGTTTTTTACGCTCGCGATCTTGGTTCTGATTTCCTTTGCGCCAGCCATTCTTCAATCCCGTAACTCGTCACTCAATCCCTAGTCCCAAGCACTATTTGCTTTTTACTTTTCGCTTTCCACTTTTTACTGAGTTCCTTTACCACGTGTGGCTTTTCTTGAATTCCTCGATGCTGCTTTTGATCGCCGCGTCAACTTCGTCATTGATGTCGCCCGATTCATTGATCCTTTTCATCAGGTCGGCCTTTTCGCTGTTCATGAACGTGTGCAGGGCCGCTTCAAAATCCCCGACTTTCTCCCTGGCCACATCGTCCAGGTAGCCGCGGTCCGCGGCATAGAGGCTTACCCCCATCTCGGCGATGGTCATGGGCGAATACTGCTTCTGCTTCATCAGTTCCATGACCCTCTGGCCCCGCTCGAGCTGCCTGCGGGTGGCTTCGTCCAGATCGGAGGCGAACTGGGCGAAGGCCGCCAGCTCGCGGTACTGCGCGAGGGCAAGGCGCACCCCGCCGCCGAGTTTCTTGATGATCTTGGTCTGGGCGGCACCGCCGACGCGCGACACGGAAAGACCGGCGTTGATCGCGGGGCGAAAGCCGGCGTTGAACAGGTCGGACTCGAGGTAAATCTGGCCGTCGGTGATCGAGATCACGTTTGTCGGCACGAAAGCCGAAACGTCGCCGGCCTGGGTTTCGATGATGGGCAGCGCGGTCAGCGATCCGGTTTTACCCTTGATCTTGCCGCCGGTGATCTTTTCAACATAAGCCGCGTTGATGCGCGAGGCCCGCTCGAGCAGGCGTGAATGCAGGTAAAACACGTCGCCGGGATAGGCCTCGCGCCCGGGCGGCCTTCTCAGCAACAGCGATACCTGCCGGTACGCCCAGGCCTGCTTGGTGAGGTCATCATAGATGATCAGCGCGTCCTCGCCCCGGTCCCGGAAGAATTCGCCCATCGTGCAGCCGGAATAGGGCGCTATGTACTGCATGGCGGCCGACTCGGAGGCGCTGGCCGCTACCACGATGGTGTGCTCCATCGCGCCGTGCTCCTCCAGCTTGCGGATGACGACATTTATCGAGGAGGCCTTCTGGCCGATGGCGACATAAATGCATTTTATTCCGGTGCCCTTCTGGTTGATGATGGTGTCCACCGCTACCGCCGTCTTGCCCGTCTGGCGATCGCCGATGATCAGTTCACGCTGGCCGCGGCCTATCGGCACCATCGAGTCAATGGATTTGAGCCCGGTCTGGACCGGCTGTGATACGGATTGCCGCGCGATCACCCCCGGGGCGATTTTCTCGATCGGCGAGGTTTCCATCGTTTCGATCGGCCCCCTGCCGTCAATCGGATTGCCCAGGGCATCGACGACCCGGCCCAGCAGGGCTTCACCCACGGGGACTTCCAGGATGCGCTTGGTGCACTTGACCGTATCGCCTTCCGTGATGTGCCGGTAGGGCCCCATGATCACCGCGCCGACGGAATCCCGTTCCAGGTTCAGGGCAAGGCCGTAGGTATTTCCGGGAAACTCGATCATTTCCCCCTGCATGACGTCGCTCAGGCCGTGAATCCTGGCAATGCCGTCCGTAAGGCTTACGACCGTACCCTCGGTGCGCGCTTCGGTTTCAAGATCGAGTTCCTTGATCTTTTTCTTTATCAGGTCACTGATTTCTGCTGCGCTGATGGACATGTTTATTCCCCTGGATTGCTATGCTGCAAAGTTGTGACTAAGCTGTTTCAGCCGCCCCCGTAACGAGGCGTCGATTACGGAGTCTCCCGCGCGTATCACCACGCCGCCGATCAGGGATTCATCAACACGCGTGTCGATTTCAACTTTTTTACCGGTTCGCTTAGCCATGATTTTCCGTATTTTCTCCTCCTGATCGTCCTCGAGGGGATAGGCCGAGGTAACCGTGACCCTGGCGATGCCTTCCGCATCGGTCCTTTTCTTTTCAAACAGTTCCTGTATCTGCGGCGCCAGGTGCAGGCGGCCCGTGTAGGCGAGCAGCCTGACAAAATTCCTGAAGGTTTCAGTCAGCCGGTCACGGCAGATTTCAATGACGATGCCGGCCAGTTTCTCACGCTCCAGCCTGGGGTTCTTGATCGCGGATGCCATCGCCGGATTTGACACCACCATGCCCAGCAACTGCAGCATGGCCGCCCAGTCATGCAGCCTGTCCTCTTCCTGCGCCAGTTCAAAGGCCGCCTGGGAATAGGGGCGTGCAATCGTGGTTTTTTCATGCATGGTGGCTGTTTCCCCCTTACAGATCGGTGCTGATTCGTCCCAGAACGTCATCGTGGGCCTTGCGATCCACTTCCCGCATGAGGATCTGCTCGGCGCCCAGCAGGGCGAGATCCGCCACCTGCTGCCTGAGCTGTTGTTTGACCAGCTCCCTTTCCTGCCCAATCTCGTTATGCGCCGCATCCAGTATGCGCTGTCCCTCGATCCTGGCCGTATTTTTGGCCTCCTCGATGATCTCGTCGCCGCGCTTGTGCGCCTGGGTAATGATTTCGGCCGCCTTTTGCCTGCCTTCCTGCACGAGTTCCTTCAGGCGCTGCTCCGCCTCTTCCATTTTCTTTTCCCCGCGCTCGCCGGCCGCGAGACCATCGGCGATGATCCGTTCGCGTTCCTGCAGCATGCCCAGAAGCAAAGGCCACACAAACTTCATGCAGAACCATACAAAAACGGCGAAGGCGATAGTCTGGCCTATCAGTGTCGCATTGAAATTCATATCACGTCTCCCGGTAAATCACGCCGGTTACGATTGCTTTTCCTGCAGCGCCCGTTAGTGCAACGCAGCTGTGTAGGGATTTGCAAAGGTAAACCACATGCCGATACCGATGCCGATCATGGTAACCGCGTCAATAAGGCCGGCGACAATGAACATCTTGACCTGCAGCATGGGGGCCAGCTCCGGCTGGCGTGCTGCGCCTTCCAGAAATTTTCCGCCCAGCAGGCCGAAGCCAATGGCAGTGCCGAACGCGCCCATGCCAAGTACCAGCAGTACGCCCAACGCTGTGAATGCCAGAATAGTTTCCATCTTTCCCTCCAGAGTTAACGGGTTGTCAGGTCACGCCGTTTTCGTGACTAATGGTGCTCAACTGCCAAACTCAGATAAATTATCGTCAGCATCATGAATATAAAAGCCTGCAGGATGATGATCAGGATATGAAACACGGCCCAGACAAAATGCGCCGGCAATTGCCAGTACCCAAGCATGGCGATCAGCACGAAGATCAGTTCTCCGGCATACAGGTTTCCAAACAGCCGGAGGGCCAGCGACACCGGTTTTGCCAGCAGACTGACCCCTTCCAGGATCAGGTTGGGTATTATGAACAGCACCTGCACCAGCAGATTTTTCGAGGAAAACGGATGCAGCGTCAATTCGCTGATAAATCCGCCGACGCCCTTGAACCTGATGCTGTAGAAGATGATCAGGGCGAAGACGGTGAGCGACAGTCCGAAAGTGATATTGGGATCGGTCGTAGGCACAACCTTGAAGTAAAAATGCGGATCACCCGCCGCGGTGGCGGCCAGCAGTGGCAGCCAATCCACCGGTACGAGATCCATGAGGTTCATCAGAAAGACCCAGCAGAAAATCGTCAGGGCAAGGGGCGCGATCAGGTCGCTCTTTGCGTGAAATGACTCCTTGACGTTCTTGTCGACGACCTCGACGATCATCTCGATAAAGTTCAGCCACAGGCCGGGCACGCCCGGCGTGGCCTTTTTGGCCGCGCGGTAGAAGAAATAACTGAATACGATGCCGAGGCCGACGGCCCATGCCATCGAATCGACGTTGATGGCGAGAAATCCCATGTCAACGGCTTCACTTGAGTTGTGCGCGATGGTCCACGTGTCCTGTTCGAGAATAGTGCCGTCGCTGCGCTCGTAACCCGCCGGCAATCTGCCGTAAACCAGATTCTGCAAGTGGTGCTGAATGTAACTCGTCGGTGTCAGGCCTTCAGTTGCCATCAGTCTGTCTCACCATTGTTAGCAGCCTTTTGTCAGGAACGCGCGCCCGCTGCTGCAAGGCCCGCTATCTGAAAGAAGATCATCGCAACGTACGTCATAAACAGCGTCATTACGTGCAGGGGCCTGACCCAGATAAAACAGGCTGCGAAAAACAGCCCCGTCAGCACCAGTTTGCCCGCCTCGCCGATATAAAACTGCCGCAGCACGTGCCGCGGCGTTTCCTTCCCGGCACTCATGAAAGCATACCTGATAAAAAAGGCGTTCGGCAGAATATAGGCCAACCCCCCCAGCAAGGCCGAATACGCCTGCGCATGATTGATGAAGGCAAGCAACAGGGAGGAAATCAAAACTGTCAGGACCAGTTGCAATCCTATCAGTCGGTAAGCGGCGGCCCTGCTTATTGCAATGTCAGTCTGCGCATTCAACCGCCTTTACCCAGGACGTCCGGCATGTTGGCTGCTTTCCCTGTACACTGACTTCTTTGCAGGTCAGTTCATTTTTCTCCCGGCACAGGCGCTGAAAGTATAATTACCTGCCCCAGGAGAATCAAACGCTGCATTGCACAAGAGACCTGCTGTCACGAGCCTTTTCAGCAAGATCGCGTTTAAACGTGACATTGCGGCGGGATGCTGTCGGCGCCCCCCGAAGTAAACGCGGAAAATCCCCTTATTTATTTCAGCCGGCCGAGGATTCCGTCCAGTTCCTCCAGCGAGTGATAGTGGATCTGCAGTGTTCCCTTGCCGCTGGCACGATGGGTGATGGTGACGGGGGCCCCGAGGCGCTCCGAGAGGTCTTCCTGCAGGCGCCGGATATCGGGATCCACCGGCTTTTTCCGCGCCTGTCTGCGCGGGTTCCGGTTCATCGACTTGTTCACCAGGTATTCGGTTTCGCGCACGGAAAGCCCCTGCCGGACCACACGCCGGGCCATGGCCAGTTGCTGGTCTTCGGGCAATGAAACGATGGCGCGGGCGTGACCCATGTCCAGCCGCCCTCCTTCGAGCAGGTCCTGCACTTCACGATGCAGATCGAGCAGGCGCAGCAGGTTGGTCACCGTCGATCGGGAGCGCCCCACGGCCTCCGCGACAGTTTCGTGGGTCATGTCAAACTCGTTCAGCAGGCGGGCAAGGGTGCGGGCCTCTTCCAGGGGGTTGAGGTCTTCCCGCTGGATGTTTTCAATCAGCGCGATGCAGATGGCCGCCTGATCAGGCACGTCCCGGACAACGGCGGGGATATCGTGCAGGCCAGCCATCTGCGCCGCGCGCCAGCGGCGTTCGCCGGCGATGATTTCATACTTGTCCGAGCCGTCGGCTGCAGGCCGCACCATGATCGGCTGGACTACGCCCTGGGCGCGGATGGAATCCGCAAGGTCGTTCAAGGATTCAGGATTCATCGCCTTGCGGGGCTGATAGTGGCCCTGGACGATGAGATCGAGGGGCAGATTATGCAGCTGTTCCGGGGCGCCAAACTCCTCAAGCACCGTGCCGGTACCGAGCAGGGCGTCGAGCCCTTTGCCAAGCGCGCGCCGTTTCGCCGTCATTTACGATCCTCTACTACCC
>CAZXGW010000090.1:5157-6504 GCA_964640355.1 uncultured Enterobacteriaceae bacterium | reverse complement strand
CCCTCGAATACCTCGGCATCACGGATATCGCGTTCGGTCTCTTCCCCGGATTCGGCGCTGTCTTCGGTGCTTGTCGTCATCCTGTCCCAGAACCGCCGCAGGAGGCCTTTCTGTTCGGTGTCGCCAGCCGGCGTTTTCTCGGCAACGATTTTCTCCGCCTCCGGGTCAACTGCGGTTTCCGTTTCTGATACAGCGTCAGCGTCTTCATCACCGGGAGCAGCCACGGCCTGATCGCCAGGCGCAGGTGCCTGCGGTTCTTTCGCCAGGGCGGTTTCGCCAGACGTCTCCGCAGGTTCCCCGCCGGTTTCATCGGTCGTCGTTGCGGCCTCCGCGCCGCTTTCTTCATCGTCGCCCGTAAGACCGGACCACATGCGGCTGAAGAAACCTTCTTTATATTCGCCGATGGGGACCACCACTGTTTTTTCCTTTTCAATATCCTCGGGGTTGATCGGTATGTTGGAGACCTCGATGTCACCACTGACATAAGCGAGTTTATCGTCCCTGAAATGCAGGGTGATATGCCGCTGCTGCCGTTCGCCGCGGCCCGGTTCGAAACTGTAGATATATTCCCAGCGGTCACTGTGGAACGGATCGACGAGCAGCGGTGTGCCCATGACAAAGCGCACCTGTTCCTTGTTCATGCCGGGCTGCAGTTTGCTGATCATCGACTGGTCGACGATATTGCCCTGCTGTATGTCGATCCGGTAGACGAACGGCGCCTTCCAGGTGCCGTCGGTGTTCTTGGCGCAGCCCGCGGCAAGGAAGATGGCGAGAACGAGAGGCAGGTATTTCCAGGTCATGGTTTTGTACATGTGCGGAGCGGTCTGATTGTAGCGCAAAGCAGGTAAAAGGACATCTGCCGGGCCACGACAATCGAACGGCGATCGGTTATACTTTTCAGGTTCCCATCCACAGATACCACGGTGCAGTTCGCGCATCCCGGTACGTCACGGAGTCCGAATTGGAGGCACAGGATCTGAAAAGAGCGGGGCTCAAGGCCACCCTGCCCCGGATCAGGATCCTCGAGATCCTCGAGGAATCCGATCAGAAGCATATGAGCGCGGAAGACGTTTACAAGGCCCTGCTCGACGGCAACGAAGAGGTGGGGATTGCGACGGTGTACCGCGTATTGACCCAGTTTGAGGCCGCCGGCCTGGTCATCCGGCACCATTTCGATACCGGCCATTCCGTGTTTGAACTGAATCGCGGCGGGCACCATGATCATATGGTCTGCCTGAAGACCGGCAAGGTCATTGAATTCAAAAACGAGGAAATCGAACGGTTGCAGAAGGAGATCGCCGACAAGCACGGCTACGTGCTGGCCGATCACAGCCTCGTCCTGTACGT
>CAZXGW010000090.1:0-5057 GCA_964640355.1 uncultured Enterobacteriaceae bacterium | reverse complement strand
AGATCGCCGACAAGCACGGCTACGTGCTGGCCGATCACAGCCTCGTCCTGTACGTGAAACCGAAAGAGTAGCTGATCGCGGCTGACTCGCTCCCGGTTTTTCCCTGTCACTAGACACCAGTGACTGGTGACGCGTATCTCGTTACCCAGCCCCCAGTCCTCAGCCCTCATTGCTCATTGCTCAGTCCTCAGCACTTTCTTTGCTCAGTCCTCAGCACTTTCTTTTAACATCTCCCTGGCGTGTGCCCGGCTTTTGTCGGTGATCTTCAGGCCGCCCAGCATGCGCGCGATTTCCTCCACCCGTTCGGCCCGGTCCAGGGTGAGCACGCGGGTCAGCGTCGTTTCCATGCAGGTGGCTTTTTCCACCCGCAGGTGGTGATCGCCCTGGGAGGCCACCTGCGGGAGGTGGGTGACGCAGAACACCTGCCGGCTGGCCGCGAGTCCATGCAACAGCTTGCCGACTAGTTCAGCGATCGCGCCGCCTATCCCGGCATCCACTTCGTCAAAGATCAGCGTGGGTGGCCCCTGGTCGCGGCTGCCGATGACCCGGATGGCGAGGCTGATCCTGGAGAGCTCGCCTCCCGAGGCCACCCTGCTCAGCGGCAACATGGCCTGTCCCGGGTTGATCGCCACCTGGAATTCAACACGGTCCGTGCCGTCGCGCGCAGGGCTGTTGTTTTCCTGGGCTTCGACCTCGATGACAAACCGGCCTCCCGGCATGCCCAGTGTGGCGAGCTTGTCCTGGATGTCCTTGCCGAGTTTTTTTGCGGCCTTCCTCCGGCACGCATGCAGTTCCCGCGCGGCCTGGCGGTAGTCATCGAGCGTCCTGGCCATGACTTCCCGGAGTTCCGCCACCCGCTGCTCGCTGTTTTCCAGGAGATCCCGTTCACGCTTGAGAATCTCCAGGTGTGCGGACAGTTCCTCGGGCCGTACGCGGTGCTTGCGGGCGACGTCATGAAGCGTGGCAAGGCGTTCCTCTACCGTCTCCAGCCTGCCGGGATCGGGATCGAGGCCGGCGAGGTAATGCCGCAATTCACTGCCGGCCTCGTTGATCTGGATCGACGCGCTGTCCAGCATCTCGATCAGCGGAGTCAGCCTGTGGTCAAGACGTGACAGTTCCCGAAGTTCATGAAGCTGGTGGTTAAGCTGGTTGAGCAGCGCCTGCTCGCCGTCCGAGAGGGAGCCAAGCGCCTGCCGGCAGGTGTCCAGCAGGCGGGAAGCGTTGGCCAGCCGCAGGTGCTCTTCTTCAAGGGCGGTGATTTCAGAGGCCGAGGGATTCAGGACCTCGAGTTCCCGCACCTGGTACTCCAGCAGATCCAGCCGGGCGCCGCGGTCCTGTTCGCCCCCGCTCAATTGTTCCAGTTCGGATTCGGCCGCGGACCACGCGGCATGGGCCTGCCTGACCCGCGCCAGCACCTCTTCGTGGCGGCCGTAGTCGTCCAGCAGCATGCGCTGCACATCGCGTTTCAGGAGCGACTGGTGCTCATGCTGGCCATGGATGTCCACCATGCCTTCGCCGAGTTCACGCAGGAGTTGTACGGTCACCGGGCTGCCGTTGGCATAGGCGCGTGACCGGCCGTCCCGGCTGATCACCCGTCGCAGCATCAATTCGTCCTCGCACGGAATGTCCTGGTCCCGGAGCAGGCGCGGGATCGCCTGATCTTTGCCGATTTCGAAGATGGCGGTTATTTCGGCCTGGTCCGTTTCGCTGCGGATGATGGCGCTGTCGGCGCGATCGCCGAGGACCAGTCCCAGGGCTTCGACGATGATGGATTTGCCGGCCCCCGTCTCGCCGGTAAATACCGTCATGCCGTCATCAAACTGTAATTCCAGTTCCTCGATGACGGCGAAATTGCGGATATGAAAGTGCCTGAGCAAAACGCTATCCCCAGCGCAGTTTGGCCCTCAGGATGCTGAAATGATCATGTCCCGCCGGGTGAATGAGGCGGATCTTCCTGTTTTTCTTCTGTACCCGCACGCGATCCCCCGATGCGAGTTCAAGGGCGATGTCGCCGTCGCAGGTCAGGCGGGCGTGATCGATGGCCCGCGTACCGACCACGATCTCGACCTTGCTGTCGCCGTGGATCACGATGGGCCGGTTGGTCAGGCTGTGCGGGCAAATCGGCACCAGGACAAGGGCGTCCAGGGACGGATAGAGTATCGGACCTCCGCCCGACAGGGCATAGGCGGTTGATCCCGTGGGTGTCGAGACGATGATACCGTCTGATCGCTGCCGGTGGACAAAGATGCCGTCGACGTAAGTCTCGAATTCCACCAGGCGGGCGATGTTCCATTTTTGCAGGATGATGTCATTGATGGCGTAGCTCTGGTGGAGCATTTCGCCGTTGCGGTAGACCTCGCCCTGCAGCATGAAGCGTTCATCCTCGACATAATGACCGTTGAGGATTTCCTCCAGGTGCCGCTGGATAGCGTCCGCCGGGATATCCGCCAGGAAACCCAGCCGCCCGCGGTTGATCCCGAGCAGCGGTATTTCATGATGGCATACGAGGTGGGCGGCCTTGAGCATGGTGCCGTCGCCGCCGATGGCGATGGCGAGATCGGTGTTCGCGCCGAATTCCCCGGGCCCGGCAACCGGCAGCGCTTTGTCGTTGACGATCCGCGCGCAGCACTCATCCAGTTCGATTTCGATGTCGCGCTGCTTGAGGAATTCGATCAGGGTATTCAGCGTGTCGGCAACTTCACTGGCCCCGGAATTGGTGATGAGGGAAATCCGCCTGAACATGTCCTTGAGTCGCGTGATCCTGTCCGGCAACGTTAGCATGACAGGGGGTGTGCGCCAATACAGGGCGGTGGCGGGATCGGCGTCCTGCGCCCCGGATAACCGGGCGTATGTTTATAACCTGCTGAAAATAAAGTATAATTTTCCAGAATCTTGCCACTCTTTCGGCCGAGCCCTGGAATTTTGATGGTTTTTGCGCTCCAGGGTGCAGAGTGCTAAATTTTGACCGTCGCCAACAACTGAAAGCCATGCCACATCCTACAGATCTGAATCAGCTTTCCGAGCGGAGCCTTTATCTTTTCAAATCACTCGTTGAGCGGTTTATCCACGACGGCCAGCCGGTGGGCTCGCGCACGCTGGCGCGGGATACCTCGCTGGACCTCAGCCCGGCGACGATCCGGAACATCATGGCCGATCTCGAGGACCTCGGCCTGTTGTATTCACCCCATACCTCGGCCGGCCGCGTACCAACCGTGAAGGGATACCGGCTTTTCGTTGACAGCCTGCTGCGCGTGCACTTGCTCGACAGCAGCGAGATCGCGCGCATCGCCGAGGAACTCGACCCCGAACAGGACATGCAGGCGCTGCTGCACCGTACCTCCAGCATGCTCTCCGAGATCACCCGGCTGGCCGGCATAGTCACGTTGCCGCGCGCGGAACAGCACACCCTGAAGCATATCGAGTTTTTGTCCCTGTCCGACAACAGGATTCTCGTGGTTCTGGTGATCAGCGACAGGGAAATCCAGAACCGCATTATTCATACGGCGCGCGTCTACTCGCCCAGGGAGCTGCAGCAGGCATCGAATTACCTGAACGAAAAATATGCGGGCAAGGATCTCTCTACCATCCGCTCGGAACTGCTGAAAGAACTGAAAAGGATGAAGGATAATGTCAACCGGATCATGCAGACGGCGATCGAGATGGCCCAGAAGGCGATCGTGGAGGCCGACACGAGGGAGGATTACCTGATCACGGGTCAAACCAATTTGATGGATATCGCCGAATTGTGCGATGTCGAGAGACTCAAGCGCCTGTTTGACAGTTTCAACCATAAACGCGATTTGCTGCACCTCCTGGAGCAGTCGATCCACGCCAGGGGTGTGCAGATTTTCATCGGCGAGGAAGCAGGCTACGACGTGCTCGATAATTGCAGTGTCGTCACTTCGCCCTATGAAGTGGACGGCCAGATCGTGGGCGTCCTGGGTGTCATCGGGCCGACCCGCATGCATTATGAGAGGGTGATTCCCATCGTCGACGTTACGGCGAAAATGCTCGGCTCGGCCTTGAATTCGTGAAATTGATCCCCAACTGACTCCCGGTTGGCGGGGGTCAGGTTTCTTTTTTCATTCTTTATTGATCGGGGTGCGTAATGTCGCGCAAGCATGCTAAATCAGGGGAAAAACCAGAGGTGCAGACCACGGAAGTCAATGGTGAACTCGCGGTCCAGGACGCCGAAACCGGGCCCGCGCCCGTTGACGATGAATCGCCCGAGGCCAGGATTGAATCGCTGACACAGGAGGTGATGGCCCTGAGACAGACGGCCGAAGAGCATCTCGAACGGGCCCGGCGGGCCCAGGCCGAACTGGAAAACATGCGCCGGCGTACCGCCCGTGATATAGAAAACGCGCACAGGTTCGCCCTCGAAAAATTCATCACTGAACTTCTGCCCGTCCTCGACAGCCTGGAGCTCGGCATCAGTGCAACGGACAGCGCCGAGGATGTCGCCAGCCTGCGCGAGGGGATGGACCTGACCATGAAAATGTTCAGGACGACCCTGGAGAAGTTCGGCGTGAAGGTCATCGATCCCCAGGGTGAGAAGTTCAATCCCGAGCAGCACGAGGCGGTGACCCTGCAGGAAGCGGGAGATTCCACACCCGGCATGGTCATCAGCGTCATGCAGAAGGGCTACGAGCTGAATGGCAGGCTGGTTCGGCCGGCCATGGTCATCGTCGCCAAATAAATCGTGGGTGACTCCCACCGCTCATTGCCACGTCCATGTTCTTGTTTCACGACGGTCTGAAACCGGAAGCCCTATACCAGCGGGTCAGGCTTATGCCGACACGCCATGAATATCTCCCTGTAGGCTCGACGCCGGCGTCCCGGCCGGCGACGGTCGGCTTAAAGCCTGGCCCGCTGGAATACTGCATAGGGTATCAGAGCGAAGCGAAACAGGGAGCACGCAAGTTGCAAAGTTCAGCTTAATCCACCCCCTTCGGCTTGAAAAACAGCCGTTTGGCCCAACTATAAAGGGTGGCGGCCGGCTTCCGGCGCAAATTCATAACTTTTTGATTTCTGGAGAATAAATAATGGGAAAGATT
>CAZXGW010000089.1:0-6562 GCA_964640355.1 uncultured Enterobacteriaceae bacterium | reverse complement strand
ATGCGGCGCATTGCCGCGCCTATGGTGGGGGGAATGGTGACAGCGACGTTCCTGACGCTCGTCGTTATCCCGTCGGTTTACTTTCTCTGGAAACAGCAAACCGTTGCGGCAAATGGGGCTGTGAAATCTGTGAGTTAAAGCCGTGATCAAAATCATCCCTACCTGGCGACCAATCCTGCTGCATTTCGTCTCAGGCCTGCTCATCACTGCTGGGGCCACGCTCACCGGCTGTGCGAGCGTGCCACGCGATGGCGATTTCGCCGTGGTCAAACAGATGATAGACGAGCGCATCCCGCAACAAGTGCATTGGTATAAGGGTGGCGCCGAAGACGAGGCAGTTGAAAAGGCACTTAATGAATTGCTTGCCGGGCCAATGACTGCTGGAGCGGCTGTGCAGATCGCACTGCTGAATAATCGCCGCCTGCAGTCGGAATACGAAAATCTGGGGATCGCACAGGCCGATCTGGTGCAGGCCGGGTTGCTCAGCAATCCAGTGTTGTTCGCGAGTACCCGTTTCCCGCATGGCGGCGGCCGGGTCAACACGGAATTTGATCTGGCCAAGGAATTTCTTGATCTGTTGCTGCTTCCCGCACGCCAGCGCCTCGCGGCAGCCGGGTTCGAACGCGCGAAGCTGCGCGTAGCAAATGCCGTGCTCGACCTCGCCGCCGAAGTAACGGTCGCATTTAACAAGGTCCAGGGCGCGGAGCGGCTAGTCGAGGCCTTGGATGTTGTCAGCAATTCGGCGCAGGCCTCGTATGAACTCGCGCAGCGCTTCGAAGCGGCCGGTAATCTCAGCGAGCGACAACTGGCCCAGGAACGCAGTGCAGCGGCCGAAACCCGCGCTGAACTCGCGCGTGCGCACGCCGATCTCCAGGTCGCGCGCGACGAAGTGAACAGCCTTCTCGAACTCACCGGGCCGGCGCGCGACTGGACCTTAGCCGAACCGCTGCCGGAATTGCCTGCCGCCGATCCGGATCCGGTTGTCTCAGAATCCATCGCGCTGGAACGCCGTCTCGATCTCGCCGAAGCGCGCAGGGAGATCGCGCAGCTTGTTGATGCCCTCGATATCACCCGCAGCTACCGCTTTATCGGCGGCGCGACGGTGGGTATTAACAGCGAGCGGGATACCGATGGCACGCGCGTGACCGGACCGAATTTCTCGGTGGAGCTCCCGATCTTCGATCAGCGGCAGGCAGAAATCGCACGCCTGGAATCGTTAATCAGGCAAAGTGAATCGCGTGCGGCGTCACTGGAGACGGAAATCCGTGCTGAAGTGAGCGCCGCATACAATCGCGTCACAGCCGCTCGCGTCCTGGTGGAACTTTACCGGGATGAAGTGGTGCCGGCGGGCGAACAGCTGGTGAAGTTCACCCAGCAGGAGCAGAACTACATGCTGGTGGACGTGTTCGAGTTGCTGTTCGCGCAGCGCCAGGCACGCGCGGCGTACCAAGGCTACATCATGGCAGTGCGTGATTACTGGATCGCGCGCTCGGAACTTGCGCGGGCTGCCGGAAGCGGCAGTCTTCCCGAGGCTGAAGTGCCACACGTACCGCAATCTGCACCGGTGAAGGCCGGGCCTGCACAAGATATGAACCATATGGAACATGGGCAACATTCACAGGGCATGTCCCAAGACATGCAAATTGAGAGGTAACCGTCATGACTACGCGACGTGAATTACTTATTTCCACAGGGATAGGGCTACTCAGCTTCGGACTTGTACACCGTGCCCGGGCACAGGAGGCTGCGCCCGTAGCACCGACTGATGCCACAAGCCCGCAGCGCCGCCGGGGATACGTTCCGGTGCAAACGCTTAACGGCTGGACGCTGCCCTATAAGATGAAGGATGGCGTCAAGGAATTTCACCTCATCGCCGAGGAGGTCGAGCACGAGTTTGCTCCCGGCTGCCGGGCGAAATGCTGGGGTTATAACGGCACGACGCCCGGTCCGACAATCGAGGCTGTCGAAGGTGACCGCGTGCGCATCCTGGTGACCAACCGGCTTCCGGAGCACACGACGATCCACTGGCACGGCGTGCTCCTGCCCTCCGGCATGGATGGCGTGGGCGGTCTCAGCCAGCCGCACATAAAACCGGGCGAGACTTACGCTTACGAATTCACGCTGCGCCAGCATGGAACACACATGTATCATCCGCACGCCGACGAGATGGTACAGATGGCGGTGGGAATGATGGGCATGTTCATCATTCATCCCAAGGACGGCGAAGAAACGCCGGTGGACCGAGATTATTGTTTCCTGCTGCACAACTGGGCGCTGCATCCAGGCACCTATCGCCCTGATCCCTCTATCCTGCAGGATTTCGATCTCTGGACCTTTAACAGCAAGGTGTTTCCGGCGATTGATCCGATCATCGCACGCACCGGCGAGCGGGTCCGTATACGCATCGGCAATCTCTCGATGTGGAATCATCCGATCCACCTGCACGGACACCAGTTCTGGGTGACCGGTTCGGACGGCGGCCGCTGGCCGGGATCAACCTGGCGGACGGAGACAACAGAGATCGTGGGTGTCGGTCAGACCCGCGATTTCGAGTTCATAGCCTATCCGGGCGACTGGGCCTTGCACTGCCATATGGCGCATCACGTCATGAATGCCATGGGTCATGGCATTGCCAATCCGCTTGGTGTAGACCAATCGGACATCGCCGAAAAGATCCGGTCATTGTTACCCGGTTATGTACCTATGGGAGAAAGCGGCATGTCCGAACACAGCGAACACCTGGCGATGGCGGCAAAGGGTGGTATGCATCATGGAATGCACCATGGTGGCGGATTCGAGGGGCCGCGTAATACCTTGCCCATGATGACTGGCACCGGCCCCTTTGGTCCGCTGGAAATGGGTGGCATGTTTACCGTGGTTAAAGTCAGGGACAGGATTACCGATGTAAAAGACGCAGGCTGGTATAAAAATCCGCCAGAAACCGCCGCAAAACGCGTAAGTTGAAATCTTAAAAATTTCCGATTTGCCGGTAACGGAAATATAGCCAATAAAACGTCAGTAACGCGGAATAATGATTTACTTGATCTGGATCAAGGTGATCGGGCGAGCGGAGACTAATCTTCAACAATGTCAGGGGATTGACCTAATGTATAACACCCATGATTTAAACTTGAAAGGCGAGAGAAGGATTGAGCATGCATGATCGTGCAATCATCAAGAGTACAAAAGTTCCGTATCACGTAAAAGAACTGGCCGATACCGCCAAAGTGACTACTGATGCATTCCGGTACTATACCAGGGAGCGGCTTTTGAAACCGAAGCGGGTCGGAAGCAATCAATATAAGCTGTAGGGCCGGGATGATCTTATTCGTGTTCTTTTCATACGGCGTGCCAAGACCTTGGGTTATATGGTGAGAGAAGTAAAAATATACCGGATGCCAGTGAAAAAGGGGAATCACCCTGTCCAATGGTGAGATAAATACTTGAATGGAAAGTCGAGAAAAACAGGCAACTGCTGAGAGAATAATTGGCGTTGCAGAAGCGTATAGAAAATGCCGTGAAAAAATGGAGTCAATTGCTGATGGCGTACCGGTTGGCGATTCTATTTGCCGCTTGATAGCAAGTGTAACTTGAGACGATTCGTCACGTGTTGCAGGTTTCCGGATAATTACATGTGAATGATTAGAGGCACATATGGCCGGATTTCCAGGGGACATTGCATTTCTATTCGGCTATGAGTGGGCGATAAACGAACCCCGAAGGGAGCACCACTGAACAAGTGGAATCAGAACATTAATCGAACGCAATGTCTTCAACATTAAGGAGAATCATCATGACCGGCTGCTGGAAATTGCATGCATTTTCGCTGACTACCACTCTGGGTGTGGCATATATCCTATGCGCCATATTTGATACCTTGTTTCCACCCTACGGACTCCTCGCCGGGCTTGCGTCGTTTAGTCCATGGCCGATCTATGGCAGTCCCATCGGCTTCCTGGCAGGATTCGTGACGTTTACCGCCGCCGGATTTGTGCTGGGTGCGCTCTACGGAGTAGCGTGGGAATTCTGGAGTAAAAGACTGCGATGAATGGCAAGATGATGGACATGCGCAAGTGCTTCGTCCAGGGTTAGTGAATTCGTATTTGCAGACTTTCATGATTCGATACTGGTGAATAATTTAAACGTTAATCTTTTTTGAATACTTGAGACTGGATAAATATGGCAACCGATCCTGTATGTGGCATGTCGGTAGACGAAAGACGGGCGGTGGGTAACGTTGTATACAACAGTAAAGCCTATTATTTCTGTTCTCCTGATTGTCAGGATAAATTTCAGGCGGATCCGGCCTGGTTCGCCACTAAATCCACGAAGCATACAAACGAACACCCCACCCGTACTGGCGCCTTGCAGGAGACAGCAGCAACCGCACGCGGGCACAGGGAGCTGGCCAAGGATCCGATCTGCGGGATGATGGTGAACAAGTCCACGGCGCTGCGATCCGAGCGCGGCGGGCGCGCGTACTACTTCTGCAGCGCGGGCTGCCAGCGCACGTTTGAGTCTCCCGAGCAGGAACTCAGGACAATGAAGACGCGCGTCGCGATCGCGCTGACCGGCGTGCTTGCACTCGCCATCCTGCGCGCCGGTGCCTTCCTCGCCCTGGCGACCGGCGCCACCATCGTCACCTGGGCGCCTATCCCGGCATTGCCCTGGTTCACGTGGGGCATATGGCTGTTTATCCTGGTGACGCCGGTGCAGTTCATCGGCGGCTGGAGTTTCTACGTGGGGGCCTGGAATGCCGTCCGTATCCGGGCCATCAACATGGATTTCCTCATAGCGCTTGGCACCTCGGTCGCGTATTTCTACAGCGTCGCCGTGCTCTTCTTTCCCGAAATATTGCCGGTCAAGGTGGAGGAAAAGGATGTGTACTTCGAAGTTTCAGCCGTGATTATCGCTTTCGTTCTGCTCGGAAAGTACATGGAGGAGATCATCAAGACGCGCTCTTCGGCAGCCGTCAGGAAACTTCTCGATCTCAAGCCCGCAACCGCGACGGTAGTGCGCGAAGGCATGGAGATGGAGGTACCGGTCGAGAGCGTCATGGCCGGTGAAACATGCATTATCCGGCCCGGACAGCGCATTCCCGCGGACGGCGAGGTGATCGAAGGCGCCTCGTCGGTGGATGAATCCATGCTGACCGGTGAATCGATGCCGGTCGAAAAGTCTCCCGGCGCGCAGGTGATCGGCGGCACCATGAACCGCAGCGGCTTGCTGCGTATCCGGGCGACGCGCGTGGGCGCCGATACCGCGCTGGCACAGATCATCCGGCTGGTGGAGGAAGCCCAGGGTTCCACGGCACAGATCCAGCGCATAGCCGACCAGGTGACCTCTTATTTCGTACCGGCGGTGGTGGGTATTGCCTTCGTCGCTTTTTTCGGCTGGTGGCTTGCCGGATACTTCCCGCAGGGACTGCTCGCCTTCATTGCTGTGCTGATCATTTCCTGTCCCTGCGCGCTGGGCGTGGCCACGCCCGCCGCGCTCATGGTCGGCGTCGGAAAGGGGGCGGAAGCGGGGATTCTCATCCGGGGAGCGGAAATTCTGGAACGCGCCCAGAGTCTCGTAACCGTAGTGTTCGACAAGACAGGCACGCTGACCCGGGGGGAGCCGAACGTTACGGACGTTGTTGCTCTCCGCGGACACGACGAGAACGAATTGCTGCGCATCGCGGCGAGCGTCGAGGCCGGCTCGGAGCATCCACTCGGCGAGGCCATCGTGCGTGGGGCCAAGCACAGGAATCTGGTGCTAGGCCAGGTCGAGTCGTTTGCAGCCGTGGCTGGCCACGGTATCAAGGGCAGGATCGATGGTGTGCCAGTGCTGCTGGGGAACCGCCGCCATCTCAGGAACCTGGGTATTGACCCGTCGCCGGCCGATGAAATCATGGCGCGCCTCGAATCGGAGGGTAAAACGGCCATGCTGATTGCCTCCGGCGGAGATCTTGCCGGGATAATCGCCGTGGCCGATACTCTGAAACCGGAAGCCAGGGAAGCGATCGCCGCCCTCAAGGCGGAAGGCGTGGAAGTGGTAATGCTGACGGGCGACAACCGCCGCACGGCGGAGGCCATAGGCTTGGAGCTTGGTATTGACCGCATCATTGCCGAGGTGCTGCCGTCGGACAAGGCGCGGATCATCAGGGAGCTGCAAGAGGACGGCAAAGCCGTTGCCATGGTCGGAGACGGTGTAAATGATGCTCCGGCGCTCGCTACGGCACAGATCGGCATCGCGATAGGTTCCGGCTCGGACGTGGCGAAGGAGACCGGCGGTATTGTCCTGGTGCGGGACGATGTACGCGACGTTGTGGCAGCAATCCGGCTTTCGCGCGCCACGATGCGGAAAATCAGGCAGAACCTGTTCTGGGCGTTTGTTTACAACTCCGTAGGCGTCCCGATCGCCGCATTAGGGTTTTTGAATCCGATTATCGCCGCGGCCGCAATGGCGCTTTCTTCGTTGTCGGTGATTGTTAATTCGGCGCTACTGAAAGGCTTCAGGCTTTCGGCGGCCTGAGTGGTTCCGCGGGCAACCGGCGTGATGCAGAAAAAATTTTGCAGTA
>CAZXGW010000088.1:0-6601 GCA_964640355.1 uncultured Enterobacteriaceae bacterium | reverse complement strand
TCCCTGCGGTACACGGTCTTCCGGGGGATTGCCCGGCAGCCCGGAATTTCGAAATCTGATTTTAGGACAGGTTAAAGGCAACTCCTGGGCCAGTCCTGTTTTTTTTCTTTCAATTTTCCCCTTTTAACTTCTCATTGGCGCTTCATGGCGTCGAAGAATTCCGCGTTCGTCTTGGTAGACTTCAGGCGTTCCAGCAGGAATTCCATCCCGGCGAGATCTTCCATCGGGTGCAGCAGCTTTCTCAGTATCCACATCTTCTGCAGCTCGTCCTTTTCTGTAAGAAGTTCCTCGCGGCGGGTCCCGGACCGGTTGATGTTTATGGCCGGATAGACGCGCCGTTCGGCGATGGTCCTGTCGAGATGCAGTTCCATGTTGCCCGTGCCCTTGAATTCTTCGTAGATCACGTCGTCCATGCGCGAACCGGTGTCGATCAGCGCCGTGGCGATGATGGTCAGGCTGCCGCCTTCCTCGATATTGCGCGCGGCGCCGAAAAACCGCTTCGGTCTTTGCAGCGCATTGGCGTCCACGCCGCCGGTCAGCACCTTTCCCGAGGCCGGCACGACGGTGTTGTAGGCGCGCGCCAGCCGGGTGATCGAGTCCAGCAGGATCACCACGTCCTTTTTGTGCTCGACCAGGCGCTTGGCGCGTTCGATCACCATCTCGGCCACCTGAACGTGCCGGCTTGCGGGTTCGTCAAAGGTGCTGGAGATGACTTCCGCCTGCGTTGACCGCTCCATTTCGGTGACTTCCTCGGGGCGTTCATCGATCAGCAGGATGATCAGGTAGCATTCCGGATGGTTATGCGTGAGCGACTGGGCGATGCTCTGCAGGATCATCGTCTTGCCCGCCTTGGGGGGCGACACGATGAGACCGCGCTGGCCCTTGCCGATGGGCGCAACCAGGTCGATGATGCGGGGCGTCAGATCCTCGGTGCTGCCGTTGCCCAGCTCCAGGTTCAGTCTTTTGTGGGCGAACAGCGGGGTGAGATTTTCGAAGAGTATCTTGTGCTTGGCTTTTTCAGGGGGTTCGAAATTGATTTCATTGACTTTCAGGAGGGCGAAATAGCGTTCACCATCCTTGGGAGGTCGTATCTTGCCCGATATATTGTCCCCCGTTCGCAGGTTGAAGCGCCTGATCTGGCTGGGCGAGACGTAAATATCGTCCGGCCCCGCGAGGTAGGAACTGTCCGCGGAACGCAGGAACCCGAATCCGTCCTGGAGGATTTCAAGCACGCCGTCGCCGTAAATGTCTTCGCCTTTCTTGGCCTGTGCCTTGAGGATTTCAAAGATGACGTCCTGCTTGCGGGAGCGGGCCAGGCCGTCCAGGCCCAGATTTTCTGAAAGCGTTATGAGTTCCGAGGCGGGCTGCTGCTTTAATTCTGTAAGATTCATGGACTCCGGTTATACTTCCGTAGCTGGTCGATCAAAATCGTGTAGGTGCAACACGCGGTTGCCGGATCAATTTTGTAAAAAATTGCCTGGGGGGTTGGGTAGCTGGAAAGACAGGTTATACCTTATTAGGGTTAAAATTAGCACGTGCGGGGGTTTTCGTCCAGTCTAAATAGCGGGGGTCAGATGGTGCTGTCAATGAAGGCCGACAGCTGTGATTTGGATAATTGCCCGACCTTGGTGCCGATAATGTTCCCGTTTTTGAAAATCATCAGCGTCGGGATGCCCCGGACCGCGTACTTCTGGGGTGTCGCCTGATTTTCGTCCACGTCGAGTTTGGCCACTTTCAGCTTGCCGCTGTACTCGTCAGCTATTTCCTCGAGTACGGGCGCTATGGCCCTGCAGGGGCCGCACCATTCCGCCCAGTAGTCAACTATGACGGGCGTGTCGGATTTCAGCACTTCGTCTTCAAAGGTTGAATCGGTAACATGAATAATGTGTTCACTCATTTATCGCTGATCCCTGTGTTTTTGACTTTGCATTATAGTTTGTTCCAAATGGCCGTTCGATTGCAAGCCGGCGGCCAGGTGTCGCGCCGGGGGTATTGAAAATCAATGGGAACACCGCTGACGGTAGATGTGAGTTTCAGGCATTTCCCGCTGGACAGGCGGCTGCTCGATGCCCTGGACGACGCGGGATTCAGGTACTGCACTCCCATCCAGGCGGAAGCGCTGCCCCTTATTCTCAAAGGGGAGGACGTTGCCGGCCAGGCCCAGACCGGTACGGGAAAAACGGCCGCCTACCTGCTGGCCATCCTGAATCGCCTGCTGAAACAACCTCCCGCCGGCGGGCCGCGCCAGCCGCGGGCGCTGATCATATCGCCGACGCGCGAGCTGGCCATCCAGATCCACAAGGACGCCGTGCTGCTGAACAAGTACGCCAATCTTGCCCTGGGGCTGGTATACGGCGGCGTTGATTACGAGAAACAGCGCGAACAGGTGAGAGAGGGCGTTGACATCCTGATTGGGACGCCCGGCCGGCTGCTGGATTATTTCAGGCAGGGCGTGCTTAATTTCAAATCACTGAAGGTCGTGGTGCTGGACGAGGCGGACCGGATGTTTGATCTCGGTTTCATCCGCGATATCCGTTTCATGTTCAGGCGCATGCCGAAGCCGGAAAAGCGCCTCACCATGCTGTTCTCGGCAACGCTCTCGTATCGCGTAACCGAGCTCGCCTACGAACACATGAACAACCCGGAATTCATCAGGATAAACCCGGAGCAGGTCACCGCCGACAAGATAACGCAGGTAATCTACCACGTGGCGAATGAAGACAAGATCCGTCTGCTGATTGGCCTGCTGAAGAAGATCGATCCCAAGCGAACCATCATATTCGTTAACACGAAGAGAACGGCGGAACGCGTCTGGAGTTACCTGGAGGGCAACGGGTTTCGCGCGTCGATCCTCTCCGGCGACGTGCCCCAGCGGAAGCGCCAGCAGCTTTTCCAGGAATTTTCCGAAGGCAAGCTGCCGATCCTGGTGGCGACCGACCTCGCGGCGCGTGGCCTGCACGTTCCCGAAGTGAGCCACATCTTCAATTACGATCTGCCGCAGAACGCGGAGGACTACGTCCATCGCATCGGCCGGACGGCGCGCGCCGGGGCCAGCGGTGACGCGGTGAGTTTTGCGTGCGAGGAGTATATCTATTCACTGGTGGATATCGAGAAGTTCATCGGCTACAAGATCCCGGTAGCCAGGTTAGATCCCGGCCTCCTGATCAGTCCCGCCCCGCCGGTTAAACTGAAACGGAGAAGTCCCAAGGCCGGCCATGGCGGGCCGCGTCACGGCCAACACCGCGGCGATCAGCGGAGGCGGCGTTCACCCGCGATCCAGTAATAAATCGCTGTTACTTGAGCCGCGCCTGCAGCCACCGCCCTGACTCGAGAATTTCCTCTGTGCACAGCGCGTGTTGCATCGGGTAGGTGCGCCACTCGACGGCATATCCCGCCTGTTGCAGCAGTTCACGGGATTGCTGGCCGGCCGCAAGCGGGATGACGGGATCGTAAAGGCCGTGCATCATCATGATCGGTACCTTCAGGTTTGCCGGGTGCGCTTCGTGCGCCAGGCGGTCGGGTAGCGGCAGGTAGGAGGAAAGGGCGAGCAGGCCGCCGAGCGGTTCCGGGAAGCGCAGCCCCGCGTGCAGAGTGATCGCCCCGCCCTGTGAAAAACCGGCGATCACGATCTTTCCGGCCGCCACGCCCGCCTCCTGCTCCGATGCAATATAGCGATTGATAATGGCGGCGGATTCTTCTATCGCTTCCGCGTCCTCGTCGCGGCGGAGATCGGCGCTCCTGACGTCATACCACGCCCGCATGGGGATGCCGCCGTTGATCGTCACCGGTCGCACCGGGGCGTGCGGGAAGATGAACCGAATACCCAGGTCATCCACAAGCCGCAGTTCGGGGACGATCGGTTCGAAATCGTGGCCGTCCGCCCCCAGGCCGTGCAGCCAGATGACGCTTGCCCGGTGGTCTTCCCGGGGATCGATGATGACGGCGTTTTTCCCGTTGCCCATGTACTGCCTGCGGCGTGTAAAAGGCGTATATCCTCGCAAGTTCCGGAAAATAATTCCAAGCCGTTTTTAAGGACGGCATTATTTGCTATCCTGACTCCACGGACATTGGTTCCAGCATCAGGAGATAATCATGTTATCCGGCCGGCCGACGAGGAGAGGATGGCTTTACGCCTTGCTACTGGGCGCAATCCTGATCGCCGGCTGTGGACAGAAAGGCGATCTCTATCTTCCCGATGATCGACAGTCCGCCCTGCCCGAATCCCCGCGATCTGCATAATCCGGCATGCGAGCATTCGCCTATACAGACGGCCAGCTTTGCGCCGGGGGTGTCGCCTTGGCGGATATCGCCGGGCGTTTCGGCACGCCCTGTTACGTTTATTCTCGCGCGGCCATTGAACACAACTGGAAGGCGTACGATTCGGCGTTCGGGCAGCGCGATCACCTGATCTGCTACGCCATCAAGGCAAATTCCAGCCTCGCCGTGATCAATCTCCTTGCGCGGCTGGGTTCCGGTTTCGACGTCGTCTCCGTCGGAGAACTGGAGCGGGTGCTGCGCGCCGGGGGCGAGGCCGACAGGATCGTGTTTTCCGGCGTCGGCAAGCGGGAAGACGAAATGCAGCGCGCGCTTGTCACCGGCATCCGCTGTTTCAACATCGAATCCCTGTCCGAACTGGAACGCCTCAACCGCGTGGCGCGCGGCATGAACACGGTTGCGCCCGTCGCGGTACGCGTGAATCCCGGCGTCGATGCCGCCACCCATCCCTACATCGCCACCGGCCTGGAGGAAAACAAGTTCGGCGTTCCCATCGACGAGGCCCTCGCGGTGTACCGGGCGGCGGACGGCATGGAGGCGATCATGGTGACCGGGGTCGACTGCCATATCGGTTCGCAGATTACCTCGATCGCCCCGTTCAGCGACGCGATCGGGCGCCTCCTGCCACTGATCGACGCCATAGAAGATCTGGGCATCAAGCTCTGCCACATCGACGTCGGGGGCGGGTTGGGGATCAGTTATCGAGATGAAACGCCGCCTGCCCCCGCGGACCTGGTCGGCAGCGTGCTGCAGGCCGTCGGGGACAGGCCTTACCGGCTGATCCTGGAGCCCGGGCGCAGCATCATCGGCAGCGCCGGCGTGCTTCTGGCCCGGGTGGAGTATATCAAGCGGACGCCGAGCAAGAACTTTGCCATAGTCGATGCGGCGATGAACGATCTCCTGCGTCCGGCGCTGTACCAGGCCTGGCATGACATCCTGCCGGTTCGCGAACAACCGGCTGCGCAGGCCGAGAAGTTCGATGTCGTCGGTCCTGTATGCGAGACGGGGGATTTCCTCGGGCGGGACAGGGAGCTTCCGCTGCGGGAAGGAGATCTCGTCGCGATCTGTTCCACAGGCGCCTACGGCTTCTGCATGAGTTCGACGTACAATTCCCGTCCGCGCGCCTGCGAGGTCATGGTCGACGGCGGGACCGTACATGAAATCCGCCGCCGCGAAACCCTCGATGAACTCATGACGGGCGAGTCGGTCTTGCCCGCCTGATGCTGCCGCGCATTCCCGAACCGGAACTCATGGATGACCCCCGCCAGGCGGCCGCCTACGCCGCGGCGGATTTCAGCGAACCGCACGGCATGTTCATCGACAGGTTCCAGGCGGCCTTTCTGAAGGACGCCATCCGGGGCTATGTCCTGGATCTCGGCTGCGGCCCGGCGGATATCAGCATGCGTTTTGCCCGCCGTTACCCCGCTTGCCGGGTTGACGGCGTGGACGGCGCCGCCTGCATGCTGGTGGAGGCCCGGCGCGCGATAGACTCTGCCGGACTCAGCGGGCGGATTCGCCTGGTCAGGGGGACGCTGCCGGGGGCGCGACTGCCACGCCGACGCTATTCGACGATCATCAGCAACAGCCTGCTGCATCACCTGCATGATCCCGGCGTGCTCTGGGAGAGCATAAAACGGTACGCGGCGCACCACGCCCGGGTATTCGTCATGGACCTCAGGCGCCCGGCCACCGAAGCCGCGGCCCGCAAGCTGGTCAAGAGGTATGCCGGGGAGGAACCCTTAATTCTCCAGCGGGATTTTTATAATTCCCTGCGCGCGGCTTTTCTGCCGGAGGAGGTTGGCGTACAGTTGCGCGAGGCGGGGCTCGGAAAGCTCCGCATCGAGACGGTCTCGGACCGGCATTACACGGTCTTCGGCCGTCTTTAATGTGCACGGTTTTTGTGCGAAGATTTGGCGGTGTGCACGACTATAGTGCAATCCACGTTGGGGATACTAATATAACTTATTCATAATTAAAGGAATATCCTTTATTTTCCCATGGCATGCTAAATGCACTCTGGTTGATAATTTTTTACCAGAGGCGACGGATCATGGCGCAAACCTGAACCGCGTCATGTGCAGGGGAGAACGGTCAGGCGGTTATCAACGGGTAAAAATGAAGATAAAGCTGTGAGGGGGTAGCTCATTATGTCACTTGCAAAACTCAAAGAACTCATCAAGAAGCACAATATCAGGATCGTGGATTTCCGTTTCACCGATCTGCCCGGTCTGTGGCAGCACTTTTCGGTTACTACCGACGAGATAACGCCGAACCTGTACAGCGAGGGCATCGGTTTTGACGGTTCGTCCATCCGCGGTTTCAAGGA
>CAZXGW010000087.1:4272-6628 GCA_964640355.1 uncultured Enterobacteriaceae bacterium | reverse complement strand
GGAAATATATATCCGACACTTTCCGGGAAAATCTGTCAGAGCGACAAAAATTCCCAAGGTACGTATATATAAATTTCATCGGAACCTTTTGACAAATCAGCAACACCGCCTCACCCCATTCCACCGCCGCTGCACTTCCTCGCGGCAAAAGGTGGCCCGGTCAAGCGGGGTCAACTGATGCTTGTGACTGGAACGGCAGTGTTCGAGATACCGTTCATAGGCGTCATCGCCCGAGAGACGGCGCAGGATGCGCCAGCAGGCTGCAATGAATTTGCGAAGTTCAGTCACGGACCCACTCCTCGACCAGGCGGCTCGGGATATGTGGCGTCTCCGAGATCGGCGGATAGCGCTTGCCGGCCAGCACGCGGTAGCTGACGCGCGCGGTTTCGATCACCATCACCCAGGTGGTAATCAGGAAAAACGCCGTGAGCAAAGCGTCCAGTTGATCGTTGAAGATGAGCTGCGGCGCCTGCGCCGCGATATTGTCGGGCAGCGCGCCGGCGGCGAGCTTCTCGCCGAGGTCGCGCGCATGCGCAAGAAAACCGACGCGCAGTTCCGGGCTGAAGAGTTTCTGCCAGGCCGCGGTTGAGGTGATTGTCACGAGCCAGGCCAGCGGCACCGCGGTCACCCACGCGTAGCGCACCTTTCCGGATTTCACCAGTATCGTGGTGGCCACGCACAGCGCGATCGCGGCCAGCATCTGGTTGGCGATGCCGAACAGCGGCCACAGGCTGTTGATCCCGCCGAGCGGATCGATGGTGCCCATGTAGAGAAAATACCCCCAGGCCCCGACCACGAGTGCGCTGGTCAGGATCACGCCCGGGTACCAGCTCGTCCGGCCGAGGGCGGGAAACACGTTGCCCAGCATGTCCTGCAGCATGAACCGGGCGACGCGCGTGCCGGCGTCGAGCGTGGTGAGGATGAACAGCGCCTCGAACATGATGGCGAAGTGATACCACACCGCGGGCAGCCAGCCGCCGAAGGCGCTGGAAAAGATGCTCGCCATGCCGACGGCAAGCGATGGGGCGCCGCCGGTGCGCGCGAACAGGGTGTGTTCTCCCATGGCGCCGGCCAGCGACTCCATCTGCTCGACGCTGACGGGATAACCCCAGCTCGAGATCGTCGCCACGGCCTCCCCCGCCGTGGCGCCGACGACGCCCGCCGGGCTGTTGATTGCGAAGTACACGCCGGGATCGAGGACGGCCGCCGCGACCATGGCCATGATCGCGACGAACGATTCTATGGTCATCGCCCCGTAGCCGATGAAACGCGCGTCGCGTTCATTGGCGATGAGCTTGGGCGTCGTCCCGGAAGAGATGAGCGAGTGAAAACCGGAAACCGCGCCGCAGGCGACGGTGATAAACACGAACGGGAACAGCTTGCCGCCGAAGATCGGGCCGGTGCCGTCGATGAACGGCGTCAGCGCCGGCATCTTCATCTCGGGGCGCAGGAGCACGATGGCGATGGCGAGCACGACGATCGTGCCGATCTTCATGAAGGTCGAGAGGTAATCGCGCGGGGCGAGCAGCAGCCACACCGGCAGGACCGCGGCGGCAAAACCGTAGGCGATCACCATGAGCGCAAGCTCGGGAGCGCCATAATCGAACCAGGTGCGCAGGAATTCGTTGCGATCCACCCAGCCGCCGCCGTAAACGGCAAGGAGCAGAAGCGTGACGCCGATGGCCGTGCCTTCCAGCACGCGCCCCGGCCGCAGGGTGCGCATGTACAGGCCAACGAGCAGTGCGATGGGAATCGTGGCGCCGACGGTGGAGGTCGCCCAGGGGCTGTGCTTCATGGCGTTGACGACCACGAGGCCGAGCACGGCAATGAGGATGATCATGATGGTCATGACGCCGATGAGGGCGATTGCGCCGGCCACGGGGCCGAGTTCATCGTGCGCCATCTGGCCGAGCGAACGGCCGTCGCGGCGCAGGGAGAAAAACAGCGTGACGAAATCCTGCACGCAACCGCCGATCACGGCGCCGATCAGGATCCAGAGCGTGCCGGGCAGATAACCGAATTGCGCCGCGAGCGTCGGCCCGATCAGCGGCCCGGGGCCGGCGATGGCTGCGAAGTGGTGGCCGAAGACAATCCAGCGGTTGGTGGGGACAAAATCGCGCCCGTCATTGAAGCGTTCCGCGGGCGTGGCGCGCGCGCTGTCGAGGACCAGCACCTTCGCGGCGATAAACGCACTGTAGAACCGGAAGCCGATGAGATAGGTACATGCCGCGGCGACGATGAACCACAGGCTGTTGATGGATTCGCCGCGGTAGAGCGCGATGCCGCCGATGGCGCCGGCGCCGGCGATGGCAATGAGCAGCCAGGCTAAAGAAGCTGCCAGTTTCTTGCCGGTGGC
>CAZXGW010000087.1:0-4172 GCA_964640355.1 uncultured Enterobacteriaceae bacterium | reverse complement strand
ACTCGCCGCCGAGGCGGCTCACACGCATGAACAGGCCGAACAGCGGGTGATCGAAATAATGCAGTTCGTTCAATTTCATCCGGCGGCTCTCCCGCAGGCGTGAATACTGTGCCGTCTCGCCCGTGACCGGCAGTGTCTCGGCCGTGCCGTTGACCAGGTAGCCGGGCACGGGCTGAAAGAAATAGGCCAGGTCCACATCGGCGTGGAGAAAACGGGAGACGCGCAGGCGGATTGATCCGTCCACGCGGACCGGCGCTTCTTCAGGATTTTCCCGGGCGGCCAGCGTGTCGCGGATATGCACTTTCTTCGCCCCGGCCCCTGCCCCGTACCCCGGTTGTTGCCAGGCGAGATGCAGGATCGGGCGGTAGGATCGTGACGACCTTAATGCCCGGTACACACCTTCGAGTTTGTGCTGACCCGACCGCAACAGCAGAAAGGGAACGTCGCCCGCGGCGCTGTCGGTGACCAGCTCCATGCTGCCCTGGACGTCGGGCAGCCCCTGCCCGGCATGCCAGACTTCACCCCCCGCGTCGGGATAGAGGTGCTCGAACAGGATGATTTCCACCTGGTACCAGGCGGCGTGGACATTCAGGCTGAATGCGGCGCCCAGCAGGGCAACCCCGATTTTTTTCATCAAATTCCTGCCACTCATGGAATAACGGCGTAACAGTTTACCCCGGCAGGATGGAGCCGTCAGGCCGCATTCCTCGCGCTGATTTCTTCCAGCAGGTTGTCGAGCAGCCTGAACCGCTCGCCGGTCTCGGGCAAAGGCCGGGTGATCCTGAGCTTGTCCGGCCCGTCCAGTTTGTACGTTTGCGGTTCGGCCTGGACCAGCGCGAGGATCTTTTTCGGATCCACGGCCGGGCGGCTGTGAAAATGGAGCCGCCCGCCCTGCCGTCCCAGATCGATCCGGCGGACCCCGAGCGGGTTTGCCCGGAGTTTCAGTGAGGTGATGCGAAACAGGTTTCTGGCCGGTTCGGGCAGAAGGCCGAAGCGGTCGATCATCTCTTCCCGCAGGCCCTGCAATTCGTCTTCATTGCGCGCGCTGGCAATGCGCTTGTACATGATGAGTCGCGCATGGACGTCGGGCAGGTAGTCCTCCGGGATCAGCGCGGGGACGTGCAGGTCGATCTCGGCGCCGTGTTCGAGCGGGCGGTCGAGCTCCGGTTGCCTGCCGGCTTTCAATGCCTGGATGGCCCGCTCCAGGAGATCCATGTACAGGCCGAAGCCGATCTCCTGGATCTGGCCGCTCTGCTCCTCGCCCAGGATCTCGCCCGCGCCGCGTATTTCCAGATCGTGCGTCGCCAGGGTAAAGCCGACGCCGAGTTCCTCCAGCGATTCGATCGCCTCGAGCCGCTTGACGGCGTCCTGGGTCATGGCGTTTCGCACCGGCACGATCATGTAGGCGAAGGCGCGGTGGTGCGACCGGCCGACCCGGCCGCGAAGCTGGTACAACTGCGCCAGGCCGAACTTGTCGGCGCGGTTGACGATGATTGTGTTGGCCGTGGGCACGTCGATGCCGGTCTCGATGATGCTCGTGCAGACCAGGATGTTGAAGCGGCGATGGTAGAAATCCAGCATGACCTGTTCGAGCTCCTTCTCCGGCATCCTCCCGTGCGCGACCCGGACCCGTGCTTCCGGCATCAGCGAGCGGATATCCTCCGCCTGCCGTTCAATCGACTTTATCTCGTTATGCAGGAAATACACCTGGCCGCCGCGCCGGATCTCCCGCAAAAGCGCCTCGCGCACCAGCGGCCGGCTCCACTCGTGGATGATGGTCTTGACGGCGAGCCGCTCCAGCGGCGGCGTTGTAATGATGGACAAATCGCGCAGGCTGGACAGCGCCATGTTCAGGGTGCGCGGGATGGGCGTGGCCGTCAGCGTCAGGATGTCAATCTCGGCGCGCAGCGCCTTGAACCGCTCCTTCTGCCGCACGCCGAAGCGGTGTTCCTCGTCGATGATGAGCAGTCCGAGGCGTTTGAATTTCACGTTGCCCTGGATGAGCTTGTGGGTGCCGATTACGATATCCACGCGGCCGTCGGCGAGGCCCGCCAGCACGTTCTGCTGTTCGCTGCCCGCGCGGAACCGCGACAGCATCTCGACCCGCACGGGCCAGTCAGCGAAACGATCCCGGAAATTCCGGAAGTGCTGCTCGGCCAGCAGCGTGGTCGGTACCAGCAATGCCACCTGCCAGCCGTTTTGGACGGCGACAAACGCCGCGCGCATGGCGACCTCGGTCTTGCCGAAGCCGGAATCGCCGCAGACCAGGCGATCCATGGGTTCCGCCTTGCGCATGTCATCGAGCACGGCGCTGATGGCTTCGGCCTGGCCCGGGGTCTCCTCGAACGGGAACGCCTGGGTAAAGGCGAGATAGTCATGTTCGCTCACCTCGAAGCTCATACCCGGCCTGGCGGCGCGGCGCGCGTAAAGTTCCAGGAGTTCGGCGGCGACATCGTGGATGCGCCGGGCGGCCCGACTCCTGACTTTCTCCCACTGGCCGCTGCCGAGGCGGTGCAGCGGGGCATGCTCCGGATCGACGCCGGTATAGCGGCCGATCAGATCCAGCGCGGAGACCGGCACATAAAGCTTGTCGCCCTGGGCGTATTCGATGCAGATGAACTCGGCCGGGACGTCCGTGACCGTCAGCGTGACCAGGCCCCGGTATCGCCCGACGCCGTGGTGTTCGTGCACCACCGGCGCGCCGGGATTGAGCTCGGTCAGGTTCCTGATGATCGCTTCGGCGTCCTGTTTCCTGCGCCGGCGCAGGCGCCGCTGCATGGCACGTTCCCCGAAAAGCTGGGCCTCCGCGATCACCGCGATTTTCGGATCATCGATCAGGGCGCCCTGTTCGAGCTGGGCCACCGCGAGGCAGAGGGGATCGTCCACTGCAAGAAAACCGTTCCAGTCCGTCACCGGTTTCGGCCGGATCTTTTCGTGGTGCAACAGGTCCAGCAGGGTCTCACGGCGGCCCGCGGATTCCGCCACGAGCAGCACCCTGCCGCGGAAGGCATCGAGATAGCGCCGGAGTACGGCGAGTGGTTCCGCCGCCCGTGCATCAACGGGAAGCTGCGGCGGGAGCGTCGAGGCAAAATTCAGCACGCGCCAGCCACCGGATGCCCGGCGGCGGGTAACATGGACCGCAGGAAAAGTTCGAATCCGGCTCGCCAGGTCCTCCGGGCTGAGGAACAGTTCGCCGGGCGGGAGCAGGGGCTGTTCACGATCATGCCGGCGCTGTTCGTAGCGCTCCTGCGCGTCGCCCCGGAAGGCACCCGCGCTTTCAGTTACCTCTTCATCCAGAATCAGGCGGGCGCCGGCCGGCAGGTAATCGAACAGCGTGGACGTGTCTCCATAAAAGAGCGGCAGGTAATATTCAATGCCCGCGGGTGCAAATCCCTCGCTCACGTCCCGGTACACGGGACACTGCGCCGGGTTGCCCTCAAAGCGCATGCGCCAGTTCGACCGGAAGGTGGCGATGCCGTCCTCGCTGAGATCGATCTCCTTCGCGGGAAGGATGGTGACGGCCTCGGTCTTGCGGGTGGATCGCTGCGTCTCGGGATCGAATTCGCGGATGCTGTCGATTTCATCATCAAGCAGGTCAATGCGGTAGGGATGTTCCGCGCCCATCGGAAACAGGTCGATCAGCGAACCGCGGATGGCCGCCTCGCCATGCTCCGTCACCTGCGGGCAGAAGGCGTAGCCTGCCGCCATCATGTGCTTCCTGAAGTCGGCGAGGTTCAGGCGCTGGCCGGTCTTCAGGATGAGACTGTGCGAGAGCAAATGGCCCTTCGGCAGAAACCGGTGCATGGCGGTTGTGACCGGCACCACGAGGATTCCACGGCCCAGCGCGGGCAGCCTGGCGAGGGTGGCGAGGCGTTCGGAGATGATGTCCTGGTAAGGCGATATCAGGTCGTACGGCAGAGTTTCCCAGTCCGGCAGCGAGAGCAGTTCCGGCGCCTGCCGCCCATCGGCGTAAAAATGCAGCTCTTCGATCATTCTCGCCGCGCCCGCGGGGTCGGGTGTCAGGACGATCAGCGGGCGATCCGATCGCGCCGCCGCGCGGCTGAACACGAGCGCCTTGGCGCTGCCGTGCAGGCTTCCCCAGTGAGAGACTTCAGCCGGGGCTTCCGGGAGGATCGGTTGGAAAGGACTGGTGCGTGGTTCGTCAGACATTA
>CAZXGW010000086.1:0-6650 GCA_964640355.1 uncultured Enterobacteriaceae bacterium | reverse complement strand
AGGAGTATCGCATCGAAATACATCTCGGCGGGCAGCGCCTGCGCCTGATGCGCGATAACGCGATCGTCCGCGAATATCCCGTCTCCACGGCGCGAAACGGCGCCGGCGAGAAGATGGACAGCGAGTGCACGCCGCGCGGCCGGCATGTCATCGCCGAAAAGATCGGCGAAGGCTGCCCGCCCAACACCGTTTTCGTCGAGCGCCGCCCGACCGGTGAGATTTATACGCCGGAGCTCACGCGGCAGCAGAGCGGCCGCGACTGGATCCTGACGAGAATACTCTGGCTGAAAGGCGTGGAACCCGGCGTAAATCTGGGCGGCGACGTGGACAGCTACAACCGCTACATTTACATCCACGGCAGCCCGGAAGAGATCGAAATGGGCCGTCCGGGATCGCGCGGCTGCATCCGGATGAGGAACCAGGATGTGATTGAACTATTCAACCGCGTCGAGGCGGGAACGGCGGTGGACATTCTCGAAGCCTGACCCCGCCGTCTTTGCGTTTCCTGCGGCAATCGAACAGGTGCCCAGCCTGGACGTCGTTGCTGTTTGACTTTCCCGGCCGTGATCGGCCCGCATGGGCTCTGCCGTTAGCGGCCGCCCCGGCCGGATTCCCTGATCAGGGCCCTGGCAAACTGCTTGATCTGCATGTCGTAGAGCACGAGTTCACCCCCCGTCTTGATGGCGGCCAGCGATATCCGGGCGATCAGGAGCAGCAGGAGCAGCACGATCATCCAGGCAAAAAAATAGGAAACGCGGATGTTGGCGGACGGCAGGGCGGATTGCGGTACTGCATTTTCCCCGGCGGGTTCGCCGGTCTCTTCGGTGATAATCTCATTTCTGAATGACACCAGGCTTTTGTCGATATTGGATCCCTGTTCGATGGCCTCGGCAAAGCGCTCGATCCGGCGGGGATCGCGGTAGAGCTCCAGCGCTTCGAGCAGCACCTGCAGGGCCACCCACAACCCCGCCAGCAGCAGAAAGAGGCCGATAAACCTGACGACGAGCGCCATCACTCCCTGGCCAACGCCGGCGATGCCCCCCTCATTATCATTCATTTCCCTGAAACCTCGCGTGCCGTTTATTGTTATGCTTGTATTCTACTCTCACTACCGGATCGATACGCAAGTCATGCGGGTTTAAGGCATTGCCGGGGATGCTGAACTATCTCTATACCAGACTCGCTGCAGCCGTCGTCGTGATCCTCGGTGTGTCGACGATGGTGTTTCTGCTGATTCATATCGTGCCGGGCGATCCGGTCGAGGTCATGCTCGGCGAGGCCGCGCAGGCGGCGGATCGCGAGGCCCTGAGATCGGCGCTGGGCCTGGACCGGCCGGTGTGGGCGCAGTGGCTTGGCTACATGAGTCAACTGGCCCGGTTTGATCTCGGGACGTCGCTGTATTCGGGGCGCGAGATCGCCGTCATCCTGGCGGAGCGCCTGCCGGCAACGCTGATCCTTGCGGCCGCCGGTATTATCACGGCACTGCTGCTGGCCCTGCCCCTCGGTATTCTGGCGGCGGTGCGACGCGGCAGCGGCTGGGATGTCGGCGCGATGACCTTTTCCATGCTCGGTATTTCCATTCCCAACTTCTGGATGGGGCCGCTCCTGATCATGGTGTTTTCGCTCTGGCTGGGGTGGTTTCCCGTCAGCGGTTATGAAGGTGCCCGCTCGCTCGTATTGCCGGCCGTCACCCTCGGCACCGCCCTGGCGGCACTGCTGTCGAGGATGGTGCGGGCCTCGCTGCTCGAGGTCCTGGGCGAGGATTACATCCACGCCGCAAGAGCCAGGGGACTGTCACCGCTGGCGGTCGTGTGCCGTCACGCCCTGCCGAATGCGGCCCTGCCGATCATCACGGTGCTGGGGTTGCAGTTGGGATCCCTGCTGGCCGGGGCGGTGATCACCGAAACGATTTTTTCCTGGCCGGGCGTCGGGCTGCTGACCATCGAGGCGATACAAAAACGCGACTATCCCCTGGTCCAGGGCTGCGTCCTGCTCATCAGTCTCGCCTACGTCCTCGTCAATCTGATTACCGATCTGATCTGCGCCGGTCTGGATCCGCGCGTGAGGTTCGGGCAATGACGATGAAGAGATTTTTGAGCTTTCCGGTTCTGGTCATATTCGCGTGGTGCACCGCCGCCCTGCTTGCGGACGTTTTGCCGCTCAGTCCCGAGCGGATAATCCTGGAAAAGATCCTCGTGCCGCCCGAACGGGGTGCGATGCTGGGTTATGATGATCTCGGCCGGCCGGTGGCCGATCGCCTGATCATGGGGGCGAGGACCTCGCTGCTGGTAGCCCTGTTCGTGGTCTCGCTTTCACTGGCCGCGGGCACCCTGGTCGGGATTTTCGCGGCCTGGCTTGGCGGCTGGTATGACAATTTCACGGTACTCGTGATCGATATCTTTATCGCCTTTCCCGGTATCCTGCTGGCCATAGCGCTGGCCGGCCTGCTCGGGCCGGGCCTCATGAACGCCGTGATTGCCCTGTCGATTGTCGGCTGGGTCGGCTTTGCGCGCCTGGCGCGCGCGCAGACCCTGGCGGTCAAGGAGCGTGAACACGTGGCGGCGGCGCGGGCGCTGGGAACGGATACGCCGCATATCGCGCTCCGGCATCTGCTCCCCCTGGTTTCAGCGCCGCTGATCGTGGAAGCCACGTTTGCGGTCGCGGCCACGGTGATCGCCGAGGCCAGCCTCTCGTTCCTGGGTCTCGGCGTGCAGCCGCCGGGTGCGTCATGGGGCACCATGATCCGGGAAGGTACGCGCTACATGCTGGTGGCGCCGCACCTGGTGCTCGCGCCGGGCTTTGCCATTTTCCTGGTGGTCCTGTCCGTCAATTTATTGGGCGACAGGCTGAGAGATAAAATGGACGTCCGACTGCGGGTCACCTGAAGAGCAGAGCTTGTGTGGTGTCCCATAAACAACTTTCGAAATTCCGGGCTGCCCGGCAGCATAATGAATGAAAGATAGTCTCGGGACACCACACTAGACGATGTCGCTCGGCCCCGTCATGCTGGATTTGTGCGGCATCACGCTGCAGGAAGACGAGCGTGAGATCCTGAAGCACCCGCTCGCAGGCGGGGTTATCCTGTTTGCGCGCAATTTTGAATCCCCGGAACAGCTCGCCTCGCTGGTGGCGTCAATCCACGCGCTGCGGGAGCCGAGGCTTCTTGTCGCCGTCGATCACGAAGGCGGCAGGATACAGCGTTTCAGAAACGGTTTTACCCGTCTTCCCGCCTGCCGCCTGATAGGCCGGCGTTATGACCAGTCCCAAGCCGAGGGGCTAGCACTGGCGGAGCGGACCGGCTGGATTATGGCGTTGGAGCTGCGCGCCGTGGACGTGGATTTCAGCTTCGCGCCGGTACTCGATCTCGACAAGGGCATCAGCCGGGTCATCGGCGATCGATCGTTCCACCGCGACCCGGAGGCGGTGGCGGCGCTGGCAAAACACTATATACAGGGCATGCGCAAGGCGGGGATGTCCGCCGTCGGCAAGCATTTTCCCGGCCATGGCTCCGTGAAGGAGGACTCGCACCTGGCCGTGCCGGTGGATTACCGCCGTTACGAGGACATCAGGATGGACGATCTCCTCTGCTTTGATCGCCTGATCCACTGCGGCCTGGCGGCCATCATGCCGGCGCACGTTATTTATCCCGCCATAGACGGAAAACCCGCCGGCTTTTCACCGGTATGGCTGAAGACCATCCTGCGCCGGCAACTGCAGTTCCAGGGACCCGTCTTCAGCGATGATCTCGGCATGGCCGGTGCGGAAGTGGCGGGCGAATTTCCGGCGCGGGCGCGCGCCGCCCTGGATGCGGGATGTGATATGGTAGTGGTCTGCAATCACCGGGAAGGCGCCGTGGGGATCCTGGAAAATCTGGAATATACGCCCGACCCGGCCGCGCAGGTGCGCCTTATGCGCATGCACGGGAGGAATAAAATAACGTTGCGGCAATTGTACGAGGATCATGAGTGGCGGAATGTTTCAGAAGAAATCAACGCGCTTGATGTCATGCCTGAACTGGGACTGGGTGATGACGCTGTCTAGGACCGGCATAGGCACCGTGTTTCCGCTTCTTTCCCTTCTGTTCCTCTTCTGGCCGGGACCGTCGGCGGCCGGCCCGGTGAGCCTGGAAGATTGCCGCGAGCTTCAGGAAATAAAGGTAAAAAATGAGGGGGAGCTCGAATATTCCGACGCCCTGTTGTGGAGAATTGAAAAGGCAGGGCACAGACCAAGCCACATTTTCGGCACGATACACGTTTCTGATCCGCGGATCGTGGACCTGCCCGAACCCGTCAGTGTTGCGCTGAATGCTTCGGAAATCTTTGTCATGGAGGCCCTGGAGGAACCGGAAGCGACCAGGGAACTTTCACAGATGATGCGCTTTGAAGACGGCACGACGCTCAGGGATTTTCTGGATGACAGGCTGTTTGAAAGGACAGCCGGCATCCTGAGCGCCTACCGTATTTCGAGGGAGACCACGATGTTCATGAAGCCGTGGGCGGCGTTTCTGGTCATGAATTATCCCGCGGAGCAGGGCCTGCCCCTCGATCTGCAGTTGCTCCATATCGCCCGGCAAAACGGCGCGAGTATACACGGCCTTGAAAGTCTCTCCGAACAGGGGAATGTATTCAACACCCTCCAGATTGAAACGCAAATCCGTTTTCTCCTGGACACGGTGTGCAATTACGAGATCGTCAGCGGGGATTTTGAAAAAATGAAATCCTTCTACCTCGAGAGGGATTTGAAGGGTCTCTTCGACTACAGCAACAAGTACACCGTTTCGGAAGAGTCGATTTACCGGGATCTCCTGAGGAAACTCCTGATCGATCGCAACTACGTGATGGTGGAAAGGATGCAACCGGCGCTCGAATCGGGCAATGCCTTTATCGCTGTGGGCGCCATGCACCTGCCCGGTAGCGAAGGGGTCCTCGCCCTGCTGGAAGAGCGGGGATACACCATCACCCCCGTTTATTGATTCGGATTCAAGATTCATGCGGGCGTTGCCATGCCGATGCTTTACAGCTTGCCGGGCTGCCTTGATTTCCGTTGCCGGCACGGCCGGGTGTACACTGCCGGCTTTTTGCCGCGGCTTGTGGCCGTCCCGTAAAAAGTAATTTATGGAGATCGAATTCACCAAGATGCACGGCCTCGGCAATGACTTTGTCGTCATAGACGGCCTCGGGCGGACCCGCGGCCTCACCCCTGACCAGGTCAGGCGGCTGGCGGACAGGCGGTTCGGGGTAGGCTGTGACCAGGTATTGCTGCTTGAACCGCCGCGGCAGGACGGCGCCGATGTCCGTTACCGCATCTATAACGCGGACGGCAGTGAAGTCGCGCAGTGCGGTAACGGCGCAAGGTGCATCGCCGCCTACCTTCATGAACGCAGGCGTATCGGGAGGGGCGAAATCACGGCGGAAACGGCAGAGGGGATGCTCAGGCTTTACCGGGAGGAAGACGGGCAATGGCGGGTGAACATGGGCGTCCCGCGGTTTGCGCCGTCCGATATTCCCGTTCTCCGTGACTTGCAGGGGAACACGCTGCGGTTTCCGATCGATACCGGCGAAATCACCCTGACGGCGCTCTCGATCGGCAATCCGCACGCCGTGATGAAGGTGCCTGATGTTGACGCGGCGCCCGTGGAATCTCTCGGCCCCCTGATCCAGCAGAGCGGCCTTTTTCCCGAAGGCGTGAACGTGGGTTTTATGCAGGTCCTGGATCGGGAACACGTTCGCCTGCGTGTTTACGAGCGCGGCGCGGGGGAAACCCTGGCCTGCGGAAGCGGCGCTTGCGCCGCCGTCGTGGCGGGACGCCTGGCCTCGAGTCTCGATGAGCGGGTCGACGTCGATCTCCGGGGAGGTCATTTACTGGTATCATGGCGGGGCGAAGGGGAGCCTGTATGGCTGACCGGACCCGCGGCGTTTGTATTTGACGGAAGGATGGCGCTATGAGCCCACGGGAAGACACCTCACCGAATGTGCCGGCGGTAACCGCGGACGACGTCGCGGATTATCTCTACAGAAACCCCGGCTTTTTCAATGATCATCCGGAACTGCTGGCCGAAATGGAGGTGCCGCACGCCGGCAGCGGCGAGTCGGTTTCACTCGTTGAGAGACAGGTTTCGATCATGCGGGAGCAGAATCAGCAGCTCCATAAACGGCTGCACGAACTGATCGAAATCGCGAGACAGAATGAGGAGCTTGCCCATCGGATGCACCAGCTTGCCCTGACACTCATGGACGCCGCCGGGCCCGAAGAGGTATTTGCGACCCTGTATGACAATCTCAGGAGAAATTTCCACGCCGATCGCGTCGCCGTGCGCCTGTTTGCCGATCCCGCCTTTGCCGACGCCGGCCCTGAATTTTCGGGCCGGGATGTCCCGGAAATGTCGCTTTTCAAGACGGTCACAGACCGGCGTGAGCCGTTATGCGGCCAGATGAAACACCAGCAGCGGGTGTTTCTGTTCGGCGATGATGGCAATGAAATCGCGTCTTCCGTCATGGTGCCGCTGCGCGGCCCCGGCTGGAACGGCCTGCTCGCCATCGGCAGCTTTGATCCCGACCGTTTCCAGCCCGGCATGGGCGTTGAACTGCTGGCGAACATGGGTGAGGTGCTGAGTTTTATATTCAAACCCTGGATCGCGGAATCTTGAAATT
>CAZXGW010000085.1:0-6691 GCA_964640355.1 uncultured Enterobacteriaceae bacterium | reverse complement strand
CACGCCAAGTCAGACTGGTCCGCGGGCACGGACACGGACTTTGAACGCCCACTGACCCGGCGAGGCAAACACGACGCCGCGCAGATGGGCGCCTGGCTCACAAAAAAAGGGCTTGTCCCGGACCGCGTTGTTAGCTCGCCCGCCGTGCGGGCGAAAAAGACGGCGCTGATCGTATGTGCAGAACTTGGAATCGATCGCGGGCAGATCACCTGGGATGAACGGATCTACGAAGCCGGCGTAGACGAACTGCTCGAGGTCATCCGGGAGCACGCGGCCGCTGCCCGGACCCTGCTCCTGGTCGGCCATAACCCCGGCCTGGATGAGCTCCTGCTGTACCTGTCTGCCGTGCGGCCGGAACGCAATCCCGCCGGCAAGCTGATGACCACGGCGGCGGCGGCCATCCTGGATTACGGAGATGAGCCAATCTCCGCCGGCAGGAAGTCCGGCCGGCTGGTCGAGCTGGTACGGCCGAAGGAACTGGCGGACTGAAAGCGGCGGCGGGCTATTTTTCCGCGACGATGTAGGCGATCCAGCCGGCATCGGCCTCGCCCTCGGTGGTGGGCGTGAAGACGCCGTTGCCCTCGCCGTGTTCATCCGTGCCTTCCCAGTACACCGTCGGCCTGAAGCCGGCGTCGGTCAGCATCTCGGTGAGTTCCGGAAGGGTCCAGAGCCGCCATTCGTAGATAAAGGCGTCGTTCAGCCGTGATCCGTCCTTGAACCTGAAATGAATCTTGCACAGGCAGTGGCCGTTCACCGGGTTGTATTTCGCCTGGTCCCAGACGTAGGTGAATTTCCGGTGCTCGGTGCTTTCCTTCATGATCCGGGAGGCCTCGTAGCCGCCGTAGGCATCGAGGAAGAATACGCCGTCCCGCACGAGTCCGGCATGAACCTTCCTGAAGTAGGCGGTCATCATGGGCCGGTCCCTGAACGTCCAGTAGCTGAAATTCATGGCCAGTACCATGTCCACGGGCCGCGTGTTGACCTCCCTCACGTCCCGGTTCAGGAGCTGAATGCGGGCGCGCTGCCGTGGATGCAGTGCGCCGAGATTGTGTTCACGCCCCCACTGGAGAACGCCGGGATCTATATCGACGGCGAAGGCGCGGTTCACCGCGCGGCGGCGCACCCATTCGCAGGAAATGGTGGCCGTGCCGCAAAAATCTTCCCGCAGAAGCCGGGCCTCGCGTTTCCTCATTGTCCTGAACGTTTGATCGACGAAGTCGATCTCGGCCTCCGCGCACTGCACCGCCTGCTCGTACAGTTTATATTTGTCGGCGCGGCTCGCCAGTGTCGGCGCGCCCCGGCCGTCCCGCTGTTTGCGCTGGCGGTGTTTTTTTGTAGCTGTCATTGCCAACTCCTTCATTAGTTGAAAATGGAAAGTTCAAAGTTAAAGGATCGAAGCATCAGGATGCCAGTGCCGTGTCGCATAACTAACTTTCGAAATTCCGGGCTGCCGGGCAGACCTTCGGAAGACACGCCGTGAATACGTCCCTGTAGGCTCGGGTGCCGCTGTCCCTGCGGCACACGGTCTTCCGAAGGTCTGCCCGGCAGCATGATTGCAGCCTTCGACTTTGAACTTTCAACTTTAAACATCCGCTCCCTGAGGGAAGCGGATGGCGGTGTAAACAAAAACCCCGCACGTGCGGGGTTTTTGTTAATTGCCGCCGGGGACTTGATAATTACATCATGTCCATGCCGCCCATGTCAGGGGCGGGATGCGGCTTCTCTTCCTTCGGCAGCTCCGCGACCAGGGCTTCGGTGGTGATCAGCAAGCCGGCCACGGACGAGGCGTTCTGCAGGGCCGTGCGGCTGACCTTGGTCGGGTCGAGAATTCCCATTTCGATCATGTCGCCGTATTCACCCGTCTGGGCATTGAACCCGAAGTTCTCCTTGCCCTCCATTATCTTGTTGACGATTACGGACGGTTCGTAACCCGAGTTCTTCACGATCTGGCGCGTGGGCTCCTGCAGGGCCCGCTTGGTGATGGTGATGCCCATGTTTTGCTCCTCGTTATCGCCCTTGATCTTCTCGAGCGCAGGCAGGGCGCGCAGGTAGGCAACGCCGCCGCCCGGCACCACGCCTTCCTCCACGGCGGCGCGGGTCGCATGCAATGCATCCTCGACGCGGGCCTTCTTTTCCTTCATCTCCACCTCGGTGGCGGCCCCGACCTTGATGACGGCCACGCCGCCGGCCAGCTTGGCCGCCCGTTCCTGCAGTTTCTCCTTGTCGTAGTCTGAGGTGGCGTCTTCGATCTGTTTGCGGATCTGGTTGATGCGGCCCTCGATGTCCTTGGATTTTCCCGCGCCATCAATGATGGTGGTGTCTTCCTTGGTGATTTGGATCTTCTTGGCCGAGCCGAGGTCATCCAGCGACACCTTCTCCAGGCTGAGCCCGACCTCTTCCGAGATCACCCGGCCGCCGGTGAGGATGGCGATGTCTTCCAGCATGGCCTTGCGCCGGTCGCCGAAACCGGGCGCCTTGACGGCGGCCACCTTGACGATGCCGCGGATCGTGTTGACGACCAGGGTCGCGAGGGCCTCGCCCTCGACGTCCTCGGCGATGATCAACAGAGCACGGCCGGCCTTGGCGACGCTTTCGAGCACCGGCAGCATTTCCCGGATATTGGAGATCTTCTTGTCGTGCAGGAGGATGTAGGGTTCTTCCAGCTCGACGCTCATGGACTGCTGGTTGTTGATGAAGTAGGGAGACAGGTATCCCCGGTCGAACTGCATGCCTTCCACGATATCCAGTTCGTTTTCAAGCCCCGAGCCTTCCTCCACGGTGATCACGCCTTCCTTGCCGACCTTGCTCATCGCCTCGGCGATGACGTCACCGATGGCGTTGTCGGCATTGGCGGAGATTGTCCCCACCTGGGCGATGGACCTGTCATCCGTGCAGGGCTTGGACAGCTTTTTGAGCTCTTCCACGACAACGCCGACGGCCTTTTCGACACCCCGCTTGAGATCCATGGGGTTCATTCCTGCGGCCACCGCCTTCATGCCCTCGATCACCATCGACTGGGCGAGGACCGTCGCCGTCGTGGTGCCGTCGCCGGCCACGTCGGAGGTCTGGGACGCCACTTCCTTGACCATCTGCGCTCCCATGTTTTCAAACTTGTCCTTTAATTCGATTTCCTTGGCGACCGAAACGCCGTCCTTGGTGACGGTCGGCGCGCCAAAGCTTTTTTCCAGCACGACATTGCGGCCCTTCGGGCCCAGGGTGACCTTGACCGCATTGGAAAGGGTGTTGATCCCTTTCAGCATCCGCTGTCGCGCCTCGTCACTGAATTTAAGTTCTTTTGCACTCATGTTCTGGATTCCTCTCTGGAAATGATTTATGAAACTTCATGAAACCGGTTGTTGCCTGATTGCCGGGCGTTATTTTTCGATGACACCCATGATGTCATCTTCGCGCATGACCAGCAGTTCCTCGTCGTCGATCTTGACTTCGGTGCCGGAGTACTTGCCGAAGAGAACCTGCTCGCCGACCTTGAGGTCGAGCGGCCGTTTCTCTCCGTTATCGAGTATCTTGCCCGGGCCGACGGCGACGATCTTGCCGCGGATGGGTTTCTCCGCCGCCGTGTCCGGAATCACGATACCCCCTGTGCTGGTCCGTTCCTCCTCCACGCGCTTGACGATTACGCGATCTTGCAAGGGACGTATATTCATAGTGTTCCTCTCCTGAAAAAATCGATTGAATTTATTGGGATTATCGAGCGTTATTAGCACTCTTCTCAAGTGAGTGCTAATTATAGAAAGCGTGTACTGCCTGTCAAGTCGTCGCAGTAGCGGGAGCGTTCGGGGCTGCTCCCGCCCGACGGCGCTGGGGGCCGTTCCTGGATGCTGTCCGCTGCCGCAGCCCTGGCTGGAAAGGCCCCGGACGATTGGCTTATCGGGCAAGGTATAGGCAAAATACCCCGTCGTTTTGGTTGGGGGAGTGTGGGTGGGGCAAAAAGCCGTGAGGCGACAATGAGCAATGAAACAAGGTACCTGCTGGTCCTGACCACCTGTCCCGGCCCGGAGGCGGCCGGGCAGATCGCCCACGATCTCGTCGCCGGCAAACTGGCTGCCTGCGTCAACGACATACCCGGCATACACTCCCTGTTCTGGTGGAAAGACAAGATCGACTCCGCGGAAGAGCACCTGCTGCTGGTCAAGACCACGGCTGACAGGTATCCGGCGATCGAGCAGAAAATCCTTTCCCTGCATCCCTACGAACTTCCCGAGATAATCGCTGTCCCTATCGAGGCGGGCCTCGATGCTTACCTGAACTGGATTACCAGTAATACCCGTTAGCCCACTTATGTCGTTTGCTAGATCAGTCCTCTTGGCGTGCGCTTTTATTTGCGCATGGCCGGCCGCCGCTGCTCCCGAGGAAGGAATCGGCCGCCTTTTCCGCCGCCTGGTGGCGCCTGGCGAACCCGAACTTCTCGCCCCGGATGACGCGTTTGTCCTTACGGCCGGGCCTTCCGGCCCCAGGCGCATCACCGTCCGCTGGCAGATCGCGGACGGGTATTATCTTTACCGGGACAAGTTCAATTTCGCCATCGAGAATGATCTCGTCAGCGTGAGCGGGGTGTCCCTGCCGCGGGGCGACATGGAGGACGATCCGGATTTCGGCCACGTCGAGGTGAACCGCGGCGTGGTCGAGGCCGCCGTTACGCTGGAGCGACAGGGGGCGGCGGAGCTGCCCGTGGACTTGGTCGTGGGTTACCAGGGTTGCAAGGAGGACACCCTCTGTTATCCGCCTGTCACAAAGATCCTGCCGCTGATCCTTCCCGCGCTGGTGGAACCCGTGTCCGCCGCCACCGGCCTGGACGAGGCCCGCCCCTCTGTCACGGGCAAATTCATATCGGAACAGGACGCGATCAGCGAGGGGCTCAAGGACAGCAGCCTGCTCGTCAATATCGTCGTGTTTTTCGGTTTTGGCTTGCTGCTGGCCTTTACCCCCTGTGTCTTTCCCATGGTCCCCATCCTGTCCGGGATCATCGTCGGCCAGGGTAGCCAGATCACGGCCTACCGGGCTTTTTTTCTCTCACTTTCCTACGTTCTGGCGGTAGCGATTACTTACTCCATCTTGGGTCTTCTGGCCGGATCGCTGCGTCTCAACCTGCAGGCGGCGGCCCAGAATGCCTGGGTGATCGTGGTTTTCAGCGGCGTCTTCGTCCTGCTGGCGCTGTCCATGTTCGGGTTTTACGAACTGCGGCTGCCCGCCCGTTGGCTGGACCGCTTGACGGCGGCGGGCAGTAAGCACCGGCGCGGCAGCTTGCAGGGGGCGGCGGCGATGGGACTGTTGTCCGCCATCATCGTGGGGCCGTGTGTCGCTCCGCCGCTGGCCGGCGCCCTGTTGTACATCAGCCAGGCAGGAAACCCCGTTCTCGGCGGCGCCGTGCTGTTGGCCATGGGACTGGGCATGGGCGTGCCGTTGCTGGTTGTCGGCACGGCGGAAGGAAAAGTATTGCCCCGCGCCGGCCGGTGGATGGAGGCCATTCGGCACGTCTTCGGCGTCCTGATGCTGGGCGTGGCGGTCTGGTTTCTCGGCCGCGTCCTGCCGGGCCCCGTGACACTGGCGCTCTGGGCCCTGCTTTTTATCGTATCCGCAATTTTTATGGGCGCACTCGACCGGCCCGTCCCGGGTACGCGCGGCTGGCAGAGGCTCTGGACCGGGATTGGACTGGCGATGCTGGTGTACGGGGCGACGCTGCTCGTAGGCGCGGCGGGCGGGGGAACGGACGTCCTGCGGCCGTTGCAGGGCATTGCCGGCACAGGACACCCGGCGCCCGCGCTCGAATTCACGCCTGTCAAGAATGTCGCCGAACTGGATGACATGCTGGCCTTTGCCGCAAGAAACGGGCAGGCCGTTATGCTCGATGTGTATGCCGACTGGTGCGTCGAGTGCCGGAGGTTGGAGAAACACACCTTCCGCGAATCCGCGGTGCGCGCCGCCTTGCGGGATGTCCTGCTGCTCAAGGCCGATGTCACGGCCAACGATGAACAGGACTCTGCCCTGTTGCAACGGCTTGACCTGTTCGGTCCGCCGGCCATCTTGTTTTTCAGAGGGGGCCGGGAGCGACGGGCCTACCGGATCATCGGCTATGTCGATGCGGAAATCTTCGTCCGCCACGTCCGGGAAGTGATCGCCTCGTGAACGCGTACCGGCTCGCGGGCCTCGGCTTTGTGGTCGCGCTGGTGGCCGGGTTAGTCGGTTACCAGGTGCAGAAGCTGGCACAGCCGGCATCCCCCATGCCGGTTTTGGGCGGTACTGCAACCCCCTCCAGGGATACAAAACTGCTCGGGCAACCGCGTCCGGAATTCGCGCTGCAGGACCTGGACGGCCGGCTGCATAGCGTGACGGAATGGGACGGCAAGGTGCTCGCTTTGAATTTCTGGGCGAGCTGGTGCCCGCCCTGCCGGGAGGAGATCCCGGGGTTTATCATGCTGCAGGAGAAATTCGCCGATCAGGGCCTGCAGTTTATCGGCATTGCTCTCGAGAGGACCGAGACCGCCCGCAGCTTTGTGGCGGAAGTGGGCATTAACTATCCGGTGCTCATCGGGGAACAGGAAGTGATCCGGATTGCGGAACAGTACGGCAACACGATCGGCGCCCTGCCGTATACCGTCATCATCGACCGCAACGGGAAGATCGCCTTTATCAAGCGCGGCCCGCTGCATGCCGACAAGGCGGAAGACATTAT
>CAZXGW010000084.1:5083-6739 GCA_964640355.1 uncultured Enterobacteriaceae bacterium | reverse complement strand
CGGGCGAAATTTTACTCTGACCCCATTTACCGGGAAAATTTCACCCCCATCCCCACTGCGTTTGCATCATTTAGCCCATTAATCTTCGGTAGTTGACGGATGCTGGGAGCTGAAATCGCGAGAATCGACGAGTTTCTTGAAACCCTGGGACATCTCTCGCCCCATACCCGCAGCGCCTACCGGCATGATCTCCGGATACTGCTCGATTACTGCAACGCGCAGGAGATAGCCCGCTGGCGGAACCTCGACGGGCGGCAGCTGCGGGGGTTCGTCGCCTGGCGACACCGCCAGGGCATCGGCGGCCGATCCCTGCAGCGGTGCCTCGCCGCCATCCGGGCGTTTTACCGGCACCTGATCGCGCGGGGGATGGCGGCGCAAAACCCCGCCCTCGGGATATACGCGCCGAAGGCGCCGAAAAGGCTTCCCAAGGTGCTGGATGTCGACCAGGCTGCCCGCCTGGTCAATATCGAAGATGATGGCCTGCTGTCCATCCGGGACCGGGCGATGCTGGAACTCATGTATTCTTCAGGACTGAGGTTGTCTGAACTGGTCAACCTGGACCTCGATCATCTCGACCTGGAAGACGCCCTGGTGAAGGTTACCGGCAAAGGCGGGAAAACGCGCAACGTGCCCGTTGGCCGCTATGCCGTCCTGGCCCTGACACAATGGCTGGCTGCCAGGAGCGGAATGGCCGCGGGCGCCGATCAACACGCCGTCTTCCTGAGCCGGCAGGGCCGCCGCCTCAGCCCGCGTACCGTCCAGCAACGGTTTAAACACTGGGCGGTGCGGCAGGGCGTGGCCGGCCACGTTCATCCGCACATGCTCCGTCATTCCTTTGCCAGTCACCTGCTGGAGTCGAGCGGTGATCTGCGTGCCGTGCAGGAACTTCTCGGCCATGCCGATATCGCCACCACGCAGGTTTACACCCATCTTGATTTCCAGCACCTCGCCAGGGTCTACGATGCGACCCACCCGCGCGCCCTGAAAAAGAAATCAATCCCGCGTTGACTTCTCGCGGCCGGGCTTGATTTTTCCCCGCCCGCCACAATGTCAGGTAAAATGCTCCCCCGAAAAATCAAGGAGAGACTGATTGCCGCAATTTGAAGGTACCACCATTTTATCCGTCCGCAGGGATGGCAGCGTGGTTATCGGCGGGGACGGCCAGGTGTCGCTCGGCGATACCGTGATGAAAGGCAACGCGCGCAAGGTCAGGCGGTTGTTCAAGGACCGGATCCTCGCCGGATTTGCGGGCGGAACGGCGGACGCCTTTACCCTGTTTGAACGGTTCGAGGGCAAGCTGGAAAAACACCAGGGCAACCTCATGCGATCCGCCGTCGAGCTGGCAAAGGACTGGCGGACCGACCGGATGCTCAGGCGGCTCGAGGCCATGTTATGCGTCGCCGACAGTCAGACATCGCTGATCGTCTCTGGCAATGGCGATGTCATCGAGCCGGAAGACAATATCATGGCGATCGGCTCCGGTGGCGCTTTTGCGAAGGCGGCCGCCCTGGCACTGCTGCAGAACACGGACTTGAGCGCGCGCGAGATTGTTGAAAAGGCGCTCAATATCGCCGCCGATATCTGCATTTACACGAACCGGTCGCTGACCATCGAAGAATTGTAGATGCGGGAAACAGCATTGCCGGAGCCTTTCCC